>DATIKU010000051.1 GCA_035477215.1 Spirochaetota bacterium
CGGAGATACGTAAATCCCTCGACGCCCTGTTCCTCGCGGGCCTTGCGGGCATGCTGTACCTGGCCGTTCGGCGCTTCGAGCTCCTCCCGGCGGGATGGGGCCTGATCGTCGCCGTCCTCGCGGCGAGCGCGGCCGGGCTTGTGTTCCTTAAAGACGATGAATCCGCGCATTCCGGGGGCTCCGGGGCGTGAAAAACCATCTGCCGCTCATAGTCGGGATGATGCTCGTCACCTACATCCCGCGCCTGCTTCCCCTGCTCGCCGTGCCGCAGCGGACCCTCCACCCGCTGCTACGGCGTTTCCTGACGTACATTCCCTGTACGGTTCTGGGCGCGCTGATTATGAGCGGCATAACCCAGGCGGAGCCGGGCATGACGGGCGCCACGCTCGGCGGCATCGCCGCGGCGGTGGTCTGCTCGTGGCTGCGCGGCGGCCTGGTGGTATCCGTCATGGCGGCAATCGCCGCCGGGTATGGTATTATTTACTTTCAATAAAACCCGCCCGCGGAGGCCCCGTGGCAGGAACACATCACCCCCCGAAAAAAAGTATTGATTTGTCTCCGCCCATCCCTCCTCTTGATATTTTACGGCACCGGCCGGAAACCGCCATGAGAAAAGTCGCCTGCACCATCATTTTTGCCGCCGCGCTCGCGCCGATGTTCGCGCCGCCGGCGGCGCGCGCACAGGGGCTCATTCGCCCCATCGTGCATCCGTCCGAAACGACCGGGCTCGCCATGCCCGTGTTCATCTGGCAGGACATGTACATCGCCGACGACGCGAAGAAGGGCATCCGCCACCGGCTGACAATCAGGGACCGCAACCGGACCGACGCAACGCCCGTGGCCCTCATTATGAACCCGGAAATTTATTACCGCCAGTACTACGCGTTCCGCCTGCCCTCACCGCTTTCGCCGGGCCGGTACGAATACACGATCGAGCGCATGAGCGGCGCCTCCTCGCTCACCACGCGCCATTATCATTACGCGCGCTATCCGATACAACGCGAGTTCGAGCTCTCCTCCGAAAAGACCGACCTGGACGGGCTGCCGCCGGGCTATCTCATACCGTGGCTCCACACGGACCGCGATAACCGGTTGCAGAACGGCTACAACAGCCTCTTCTTCGCCGGGGGCGCGGCGATTTCGTTCGGCATGGGACTTCTCTTTTACTCGGTGATCGATCTTGGCGTGATAAGCACCGTCATCTACGTGCTGGCCTTCACCTCCTCGGCGACGGGGATCACCGCCTCGGCCTATTACGGCTGCCGCTATTTTGCGACGAAGCGGAAGCTCGCCCGGATCATGGATCTCGGCAAAAACGCCGCGCTTAATGGCGGCGTGCTCGACGACACCGTCATGTCGGAGATCGAATTCCGCTACTAGCGCCCCCCGGCGCCCTGTCGACCGGTATACCATCATGCTACTCGAACCGATAACACGAACATTTACGGGCTCCGGCGAATTCGCCGACTATCGCGCGCGGCGCGGGGAGAGGCTCTCGATCGAGGGCATAGCGCCCTCGTCGTTTCCGTTCATCGTGGCCTCCATCTTTAACGAGAGCCCCGCGCAGACCCTGGTCGTTACCAAAAACGCCCAGGCCATGCAGGAGTTCGCCCTGGACCTCTCGTGCTTCACCGACGCCCGGAACGTCTACACGCTCGCCCCGTACGAGACACTTCCCTACGAGTTCGTCTCGCCGCCCGAGAAGGTGCTGCGCGACCGCGTTACAACCCTTTATAAAATGGCCGGCGGCGGGCCCTGCATTGTGGTGGCCACCGTGGAATCGCTCATGCGAAGCGTCCCTCCGCGCGATTTTCTGCTTAAAAAAGGCATTACGCTTACCGCCGGCGAGGATTACCCCTTCGACGACGTGGCCGAGGCGCTGGTGGACTACGGCTACACGCGCGAGCACCGCGTGGAGTCGTTCGGCCAGTTCTCGATAAAGGGAGGCATCATCGACGTGTTTCTGCCCACGGGCGACAACCCCGTGCGTCTGGACTTTTTCGGCGATACGCTTGAATCGATCCGCGAGTTCGACGTGGAGAGCCAGATATCGTTCTCGAAACACGGCTCGGTCACCGTCTATCCACGCAGGGAGCTGGTGCTCGGCGTCTCTGAGCTTTCGGCGCTTCGCGCGGCGGTGGCGCGGCAACGCGGCGGACGCGACGTTCCCGGCACTTACCTGGGCACCGACGACGGGGGCTCCACGCTTCCCGGCATCGAAGACGTCTTTCCGCTTGTGGCGCCCGGGGTAAGCCCGCTGTCCTACCTCGGTGCAAAGCGAAGGATATTCTTTCTCGAGACCATGGAGCTCATCGTTCAGCGCGACCGGCTTTTGAAAGTCTTCAGCGAGCTGTACCAGCGAAAGTCGTCCTCGGTTTTCTGCCTGCCGCCGGACGAGCTTTTACGCGCGTCCTCGTTCGACGAGGCGCGCGGCGAATCCACCGAGCTTCAGGTGTTTACGGTTTCGTCCAACGCGCTCCAATGGCGCATGCGGAGCATCCCGAACTACCACGGCAAGATAAAGCAGGTGCGCGAGGATCTCGCCGGCCGAATAGCCGACGGCTGGCGCGCCGTCATCTGCACCGCCTTCGAGGGACAGGCTCGCCGCCTCTACGACCTCTTCGGCGAGCTCGGCCCGGCGGAGGGCTTCGAGGAGCTCGATTCGGACGCGCCGTTTTCGATCGTGCTCGCACCGCTGCGCGAGGGCGTGGAGATCGCCGCGGTCAAGGCGCTCCTCCTCACCGATCACGACATCTTCGGCAAATCGTACCGCAAGAAGAAGCAGTTCAAGCGAAAGTCCTCGCGGCCCATCGAGTCGTTCCTGGAGCTTTCCGCCGGCGACTTCGTGGTGCACATCAACCACGGCATCGGCGTCTTCAAAGGGATCGAGCGCATGGCCGCAGGCGGCGTGGAGCGCGACTTTCTGCTCATCGAGTACGAGGGGGCCGACCGGCTTTACGTGTCTCTGGACCAGATCACCATGGTGCAGAAGTACATCGGCATGGACGGGCGCACGCCGCGCATCGACGCGCTGGGGAAAAAGTCGGCGTGGAACCGCATCAAGGAGCGGGTTCAGCGCTCGGTGGAGGAGATCGCCGGCGAGCTCATCCAGATATATTCGAAACGCAGGGCCATGAAGGGCTACCAGTTTCCGCCCGACACGGTGTGGCAGGAGGAGTTCGAGTCGAAGTTCGAGTACGAGGAGACGCCCGACCAGATCACCTCGGTCGAGGACATCAAGGACGACATGGAGAAGGCCGAGCCCATGGACCGCCTGGTGTGCGGCGATGTCGGCTTCGGCAAGACCGAGGTCGCCATCCGCGCGGCGTTCAAGGCGGTCATGGCGGGGAAGCAGGTCGCCATCCTTGTGCCCACCACGGTACTCGCAATGCAGCACTTCTCGACGTTCAAGAAACGCTTCGCTGACTATCCGGTGAGCGTCGACATGATGTCGCGTTTTCGCTCCTCCACGGAGGTGGCGCGCACGAAGATGAACTTGGCCGAGGGCAGGCTCGACATTGTCATCGGCACGCACGCGCTATTATCGAAGGACATCATCATCAAGAACCTGGGGCTTCTCGTCATCGACGAGGAGCAGCGCTTCGGCGTGCGAGCCAAGGAACAGCTCAAGAAACTGCGGACGCTCGTGGACGTGCTCACCCTTTCGGCCACTCCCATTCCGCGTACGCTCCACATGTCGCTCTCGGGCATCCGCGACCTTTCCATCATAGCCACACCGCCCGAGAACCGGCAGGCCATCGAGACCTATGTAATAGAAGAGAACGCCGACATTGCCCGCAACGCCATCCTAAAGGAGATCGAGCGCGGCGGACAGGTCTTCTACGTACACAACCGCGTGCAGACGATCGACGCGCAGGCGAAGATGCTGGGCGAACTGGTGCCCGAGGCCGCCATCTGCGTGGCGCACGGGCAGATGCACGAGCACGAGTTGGAGGAGGTGATGATCGCCTTCCTGGCCCGCGAGTACGACGTGCTGGTGAGCACCTCGATCATCGAGTCGGGCCTGGACATGCCCAACGTCAACACCATCATCATCAACAGGTCCGACACCTTCGGGCTCTCGCAGCTATACCAGATGAAAGGGCGCGTCGGGCGCTCGGCGGCGCGCGCCTACGCCTACCTCATGTATCCGCGCCACACGGCGCTCTCGGAAACCGCGCAGAAGCGCCTTTCGGTGATCGCCGAGTATTCGGACATCGGCAGCGGCTTCAAGATCGCCATGAAGGATATGGAGATACGCGGCTCGGGAAACATTTTGGGGCACGAGCAGTCGGGAAACATCATGGAGGTCGGTTTCGACCTCTACTGCCAGATGCTCGAGGACGCCGTGCGCAGGCTCAAGGGCGAGCGCCCGGCCCGCTCGTTCCGCACGCCAGTTTTTTTAAAGACCAACTTTTTCATCCCCGAAAGCTACATGGCCGACGAGCGGCAGAAGATCGAGTTCTACAAGCGCCTGGAGTCGTGCGAGCTGGTGGACGAGGTCGAGGAGATCAATAAAGAAATGACGGACCGCTTCGGCGAGCCGCCGGCCGAGGTGCGCGTGCTCGTGGCGCTCGAGAAGATCCGCGCGCTCGCCTCGGCCCTCGAGATCGACGAAATACTTGAAGACTCGCGGGGCGTGCGGATACGGATTTCGGCAACTTCGAGGGTCGAGACCGGCAAGATCGTGGCGCTTTTGAAGAAGGACCGCCGCATTTCGCTCGACCCATCGGACAACGAGATGGTGCTCTTCAAACCCGCCGAGAAGGGGGATGAAAAAAAGCTTTTGGAGCTAAAAAAATGGTTGCAACAAATATCCTGACTCCATAGCGTCCTTCCCTGTCCGGGAGTATTTCGCTTTTCCGGCCGCTTTGCGCGCGCGAACTTCATATAAATGCACAAAGGACCTCTTCCATGAAAAATAGGATTATCGTATCAACGTTCGTGGGCCTTTTCGCGATCGTATCGCTTCTCGGCTCGTGCGGCAAATACGGCGGCGAATGGGTCGCAAAGATCGACGGCGACACCATCACCATCGAAGAACTCAATACGTTCTACTACGCCCAGCAGAAGTCACTGTACAACCTTCCCAAGGAAAAAATAGACGAGCTCGCCGCCGACCCGGCGCAGGTCGCCAAGAACCCGACCCTCAACAAGCAGGAATTTCTGGAGCAGCTCATCCGCCAGCGCCTTGTCTATAAAAAGGCGCTGAGCGACGGCATCGGCAAGGACGACGAGGTCGATGCCCTCATGCAGATGGCGAAGGAGGCCGTTGTCGTGGGCTTCTACGTGCGTGAAAAGTTCAAGAACGAGATAGAGCCCACCGCCGAAGAAATCGAGAACGTCTACCGCCAGCAGGGCGCCCGCTTCAAGGGCGTGCCGGCCGACCAGGCCGAGATGTACATCAAGCAGCAGCTTCAGCAGCAAAAGCTTCAGATAAAGATCCGCGACATGGTCGAGGCGCTCCGCGACGAAAAGGGCATCAAGAAAAACACCGAATTTTTAAAAAAGGAGATGCACAAGGCCGAGAAGAAGGCCGAGGCCGAAGCCCCGGCGGAGAAGTAGATTCCCTCGGCGACGGTGCGCCGTTTCGCGGCTTACCGCGGCATGGCGCGCCGCGCCACACTCCGTTTTATCGTTGACATTCCCGAATAAAGGCCGCATTCTACCGACCGGTCGGCGCCCCGTACGCGGGCGCCAATTCCAGGGATGAAGGTGCGATCATGCTGAAAAATAAAGCGGTACTCTTCACGATGTGCGCGCTTGCGCTCGCCGCCGTCCTCGCCTGCGCGGGCAAGAAGCCGGTACGGTACAGCAAGCAGAAGATAGCCCCGGGAGCAGGAGTGGTCATCGTCGTCGACTGCCCCACCAACATCCAGAACGTCGTACTGGCGAAATTCATGGCGAAGGACTTCCGCGTTAAGGCATTCAACGCCTCCGACGTCTATGCCATGCGCGACGTCTACGATATACGCGATTTCAAAAAGATCGCCTCCGAGTCGTCGCTCGAAGAGGGCGGCTCGCTTTTCACCGCCCAGAAGGCGCACGACAACCTCTACAAGCTCACCATATACAATTACGAGATGCAGAAGGCCGAGACGCTGGGGGAGATGAAGGACCGCTACAATGTGCGCTACCTCATTCTCCTGGAGCTCAACGACTGGGAGCGCGTGAGCTGGGGGCGCGCCATCGACCTGGCGAGCTACGAGCTTGTATGGGTGGAGAACTATCCGACCCGCTACCGCGACAACCTCGAATCGATCATAGACCACTTCATAGACAGCCTCTCCGGAATGTAGGACCGTGAAGCTCCGGCCGCTTCTCATACCGGCGTTCGTGATCGCCGTTTTAGCCGGCGGCGCGGGAAAGGCGACGGCCGACGTAGCCTTCGGCTACCTGCACAACCGTTCGGGGAACGCCAACTACGACTATCTCGAGACCATCTTCCCGAACTCCTTCGCCTCGTCTCTGGCCTCGCAGTACGCCCTTAAAGTGCACAAGCCGGCGGCCGTCGACGAGCGACTCAAAAAGCACGGAGCGGAACTGAAGAAAACCTACACGGCCGGCGAGCTCGCCGGGGTTGCGGGCATCGCGGGCGCCGACTATTTCATAACGGGCTCGTTCCTTCCGCTTCCGGGGAACCGCATCGAGATCCGGCTGAGCATCTGCGAAAGGAAAACGCTCGAGGTGTTCAGCTTCACGAGCACGGGAAGGATGGAAACCGAGATATTCCGCCTGGTCGACCGCGTCGCGCTCGTTGTCGCGACCTACCTGCGCGGGGACGGCCTTTATAAAACGCGCGCCATCCCCGCCGGCACGCGTATCGCGCTGATCACCAACGTCTCCGGCGAGGAGCTCAACCGCTTCTATCTCCCCTTCCTCGAAAAAGGGTATCCGGTGCTCTGCGCGCAGAACAACGATACCGGCACCGTTTGGGACTCTCCGCGGTTCGCGGCCTTCAGATACGTCACCACGAAGACCGGATCGTTCGAGCCCTGCGGCGATGCCCGGAAGGTCCGCTTTTACCACGGCCCGTGGAACAACGCGCGTTTTGACAGCCAGGTCAAAGAAACCCGCGAGTTATTCAGTAAATACGACGGCGCCTACGCGGAAACCAAGGAGAAGGCGCTTGAACGGATGGCCAAGGTATTCAGGGGCTCGGTCGACGTGCTGATGATCGTGGGGTTCAGCGAGGACCGCAGATCGTCGTGGGTGCGCGCATTCGACATGAAGGACAGAAGCCTCTTGTGGATGCAGTCGAACCTGCGGCCCGACTCGCGCTTCGACGACCCGGTCGCGGCGATCGCCGGCAGGCTCGCCGACGAGATGGCCACGGCGCCCGGCGATGCGCCGGCGAAGTGGGCGGTCGGAGCTCAGTAGTCGGAATCTATCGAGCGGTTGCGGCCGAACAGGGTAAAGCGCACGCCGAATAGAACCTGGTAGCCCCCGACGTTTTCGCCCTCGAAGTCATCCGCGTACATCGATTTGTGATAGCCGACCTGAAGGTACGGGGCGATGTGCTGCGTCGCCATCCAGAGAAAGCCCGTCCACGCTCCGAACGCCACGCCCGTCTCGGAGAGCTCTATCATCAGGTTTTTCCGCTCCACCCCGGTTTTGGTCATGCCGACGCCCAATGAGGCAATCCAGTGGAAAGGGACCTCGGAAAAGGCGTACGCATACTCGAAGACGCCCATCACCATGTCGTGCCTGTACCCGGCCTCGTCGGCCGTATTGGCGTCCTCAGTCTTCGAATGGGCGAGCCCCCGTATGAAGATATTGATGTTCTCTCCCGCCTGGAAGCCGACGCCCGCGCCGAAACCGAGCATGGTTTCGGCCTCGCCCGCGTTGGTATAGGCGGCCATACCGTCCAGGTAAACGGCCGCGCTCGCAACCGAGGCGGACAGAAACACGCCGCATAACCCCACAAGGATTCGTTTCACGACAGTTCTCCTTTCAGTACGGGATTCGCGCCCGCTGTGCGCGCACCGCATGCCGACGGCCCATGGTACTTCATAAACGGCGGCGCCGTCAAGTAACATTTCCCGCCGGAAAAAACGCGAGAGGCTCCGTGCCGGGCGACGAGCATGATCGTCGCCCGGTCGTTTGGCGCAAAAACGCGCCGGACACGCCGAAAAATCTTTGAATTATTGAAACCGAACCTGTAGAATTGTACCATACCGGTTGTAAACCCTTCCGTCCGGCCGCCGGGCCAGACGGGGCCCCTCAGTACGACACGGGGCCTGTTCCGTAATAAATACAGCATCAGCATCAAGGAAGGCTTCGAGATGAGCGACAAGGAAAACGCCGAAAGCAACGGTACAAACACCCATCTGATTATACCATCGGAGGTACTGCCCGACGTGCTTCCGATCATACCGGTTTCGCACCGGCCGCTCTTTCCGGGCATGATGATCCCGATGGTCCTGAGCGGGGACCGCATGCTCGCCAGCGCCCGCGAGATCATCGAAAGCGAGAGCAAGGTGGGCGGCGCCGTGCTGATACGCAACCAGCACGACGGCCCAATGTCGTCTGACGACCTGTACGCCGTGGGCACGTCGATCAAGATCATCAAGGTCACCCCGATGGACGAAAAGACCCTTCAGGTGATGATCACCGCCATAAAGCGCTTTACGCTGGCGCAGGCGCTCACCGACGAGCCGGTGACGCGCTGGAGGGTGCACCACAATTACGAGGAGGACGCACCGCCGTCCGAGGACATGAAGGCCTACTCCATGGCGATCATCTCATCGGTGAAGGAGCTCATCAAGTCCAATTCGCTTTTCCAGGAGGAGCTTAGGCTCTTCCTCAACCGCTTCACAATCGAGGACCCCGGCAAGCTCGCCGATTTCGTGGCCTCAATGACCTCATCCGAATCGAGCGAGGTGCAGGAGATTCTGGAAACCTTCGACGTCAGGAAGCGCGTGGAGAAGGTGCTGGTGCTTTTAAAGAAGGAGCTCGAACTCAACAAGATCCAGCGGAAGATCCAGCAGCAGATCGAGGAAAAGCTCCAGCGCAACCAGAAGGAGTTTTTTCTGCGCGAACAGCTCAAGGAGATAAAGAAGGAGCTGGGGCTGGAGAAGGACGAGAAGACCTCGGAGCTCGAGAAGTTCGAGGAGCGCGCCAGGAACCTCGCGCTCACGGAGGAGGCGCGCAAACGCTTCGACGAGGAGCTCGAGAAGCTGCGGGTGCTCGAGCCCCATTCCGCGGAGTACGGCGTGAGCCGCAACTACATGGAGTGGCTTACGTCCCTGCCGTGGGGCGTGTATTCCGTGGACAACTACGACATCGCCAAGGCGCGGAAGGTCCTGGACAGGGACCATTACGGCCTGGAGGACATAAAGGACCGCATCCTCGAATTCATAAGCAAGGGCAGGATGAAGGGAAACATCACCGGATCCATCATCTGCTTCGTGGGGCCTCCTGGCGTGGGGAAGACCTCCATAGGCAAGTCGGTCGCCGAGGCGCTGGGGCGCAAGTTCTACCGGTTCTCGCTGGGCGGCATGCGCGATGAGGCCGAGATAAAGGGGCACCGGCGCACCTATATCGGCGCGATGCCCGGTAAAATCATCCAGAGCCTGAAGCTGGTGGGCACGGCCAACCCCGTCATCATGCTCGACGAGATCGACAAGATCGGCGCGAGCTTCCAGGGCGATCCCGCGTCGGCGCTGCTGGAGGTGCTGGACCCGGAACAGAACTCGCAGTTTCTGGACCATTATCTGGACGTGCGCTTCGACCTTTCGAACATCCTGTTCATCGCGACCTCGAACCAGCTCGATACCATCCCGCCGGCGCTCCTGGACCGCATGGAGCTCATGAAGCTCTCCGGCTATATCCTCGAGGAAAAGCTCGAGATCGCCAAACGCTATCTGGTCCCCAAGCAGCTCAAGGAGCACGGGCTGAAAAGCAGCATGGTATCCATCGACTCGAAGGCGCTTCGAAAGGTCATCGACGGCTACGCGCGCGAGGCGGGCGTGAGGAGCCTGGAGAACAGTATCAAGAAGATCATGCGTAAATGCACCCGCCGCTACGCCGAGGGGGCCGAGGGGAAGATCCACATCACGCCCGAAAACATCGAGGAATTTCTGGGAAAGCCCCTCTTCACCGACGACTCGCTCTATGACGGGGACATCCCCGGGGTGGTGATGGGGCTGGCGTGGACGGCCATGGGTGGCGCAACCCTGTACGTGGAAGCCACCGCCGTCCCGTCGAAGGCCAAGGGCTACAAACAGACGGGGCAGCTCGGAAACGTAATGAAGGAGTCCACGGAGATCGCCTACACCTACATCCACTCGCGCGCGAAGGCCTACGGCATCCCCGAGGACTATTTCGAAAACCACGGCATACACCTGCACGTGCCCGCGGGGGCCACGCCCAAGGACGGGCCGTCGGCCGGCATCACCATGGCGACGGCGCTGTATTCGCTCGCGCGGAACAAGCCGGTTAAAAAGCGCGTCGCCATGACGGGCGAGCTCACCATCACCGGCAAGGTGCTGCCGATCGGCGGAGTAAAGGAAAAGACCCTTGCCGCCAAGCGGGCCCGGGTGAAGACCATCATTTTCCCGCTCGAGAACAAAAAGGACTTCGACGAGCTCCCCGGGCACGTAAAGGCCGGGCTGGACGCGCGATTCGTCAATTATTTCGACGACGTGGTGGCGATAATGTTTTAGCCCGCATGCCGGGATTTTATTCAATTTCATGACAGAAAAGCTTGACAGCACTACAGTATTTTAGTATATTCTTAATGTGATGCGTTGCGCATCCGACCGCGAAAGAATGTGCCGGTGCATTCAAACGGCCGCGGACGTACGGAAGCCTTAGGCATCATACCGGGGAAACAGCGGTATTACTCGAAAATTGAGAGGATCATGATGAACGTCACCATTACCAAAAGCGCCCAGGAAAAGCTTTCAGCCATTATGGCCGAGGCGGAATACAAGAAACCGGCACTTCGAATAGTTTTCTCCGGCATGGGTTGAGGAGGTCCCCGTCTGGGACTGGCTCTGGATGAGTCGGAGGAAACCAAGGACTTTCTCTTCAACAACAACGGCATAGACATTCTCGTGGACAGGGACATGAAGCGGTATATCGACACAGGGGCGCCGGTTACCGTGAACTATCAGGAAACCCCGTACGGGGCCGGGTTCTTTTTAGAGAATGGCTCGCGCTGCGGATAAGAAAGAAGGAGGAACGCCCATGGGTTCGGTCATGTGGCTGGTCGTAATTCTGGCGATCTGGTTCGTATTAAACAGGTGGGTGCTGCCGAAGCTCGGCATACCCACCTGAATGGCCCCCCAGTGTTCGCTGGATCGCGAACAGAAACCGCCGGAGAAGTGACTGTATGAATACGCACAGAGGCGCGAAAGTGATTTCGCGCCTCTGTTGATGTAATATGCGGGCTATAAATTCAGTGATCGTAGAATGGCGGCAAGCTTCGGCTCTTTTTTAGCGTACTCCTTCAACGCCCTCTCCAATTTTTACTCTCTTTCCAAAAGCTCGCTGGTTTTTATGGCGACAGGCTCGAGTGCGGTTCTGCGGTCCCATATCACAAATCCTATCAGAATGCCCATCCCCCCGAACAGAACGCCGAATCCCCAGAACATGAAGCTCTTGATATCATCAAGTTGTCTCCGGATCGATGCGGTACCGGTTTCAACATTCGTTTCAAGCCGAACGATGCGTTCCCGGTCCTGCGTTGTGAATTGTTCCGCGGACGCAAACGCCGTGTAAGCCGTTAAAAAGGCTGTAATAATGGATATTGTTGATCTCCTCATGGTCACCGTTTGAATCGATATCAGAATTGCCGCAAATCCTGGGAACACTGGCTTGATTTCTCGGCTGCGCAACAACTCCACTATAGCTGTTTATCCCCCCTCCTGATTGCCGAATATACCATACCAATACAGTCGGGATAGAGTGGATATATGGCGAAACAAAGCTTGTGTCAAGAGCAAAAACATCCCAAAAATCCTATTGACAATAAGCCCCCCTTCCGGGAAGCTACGGCGACGATATCTTTAACAGGACGGATTGCAGATACTAATGAAAAAATTCATCTTGTTTTCCATGTTAACGCTCATAACGGCCGGCTGCGGCGGCGATGGCGGCGAGAAGGGGGAAACCGGCTTCAAGATAAAGCCGGGCAGCTTGACGGAATTGACGATTCCGGAGAAAAGCCACAATACAAGCTTCACAGCCGGATCGAGCACCTGCACCGCCTCAGATTCATGCTATTCAATCGTATTCGTCGGCACGGTGGACGGTACGTCTTATGTGGGGATTGCCATAAGCAACAATCCATCCGCCGAAAATTACAAGGTGATGATTTATCTTCCGGGCATGTCGTCCGTTCCGCTGGGAGACTTCACTTTGACCCCGACGAACTCGACAATTAAGGTAGTACACAACGGAACCCCTTACGCCGTGCAGGGGGACGACATCACGCTTAATTTTTCCGCACTCCAGCCAAACAATACTTATATCATCACCGGGGGTATGGACAATTCCGTGGTTGTGGGCGGCCAGACACTCACGATCAACTCTATCGTCGCATACAAGGCAGGCAGCTAATGGTCACCATAATCGGCAACAAGATAATAATCGACAGCTCGCGCGCGACGCTCGACGACAAGTCCT
>DATIKU010000052.1 GCA_035477215.1 Spirochaetota bacterium
AAAATTATCGTTAACCAACATTTCTCCGGAAGAGTTGCCCGCGTATGCCGAAAAGGCGGGGTTCGAGATTTTAAGACTATCTCCCGCCGAAGTATCCTCTTTTTACAGACTCCCAAAGTTGAAACATAAAGATCCTTTTGATCGATTATTAATCTGGCAATGCATGAGCAATAATATGTATCTGATTTCCAGGGATTCTGATTTACTTGATTACAGGGACCATGGCTTACAAATGGTCTGGTAGCCCGGCGGTATCCTTTATTTATGGTTTAACAGCTTTTTGATGTTCCGTATCCTGAAATCGTACGGGTTGAGGCGCGCGGCTTTTTCGGCACAGGCGCGCGATTCGTCGCGCCGCCCCAGCGCGAGGAGGCTTTCGGCGCGCTTGAGCCAGCCGCCGTAAAACTTCGGCACGATCTCGGTGACAAAGGCGAAGTCGCGCTCCGCCTCCTGGTAACGCCCGGACATGAAGCGCGCCTTCCCCATGCGGAGGAATGGCCATGGGTTGAGGGGATGCCGCCGGGCCGCGGCCCGGTATCGTTCCAGCGCGCGGTCGTGGCGTTCCCCGTCGAGGTGGAAGTCGCCTTCCAGTATATCGGTCACCCAGCAGTTCCCGCCGGCAGCGCGCCGGTGCGCTCGGAAATCTTTCTCGCGGTACCACGAGCGCTTTCGGATGGCGCCGAGCTCGTCCGCGAGCGTGCGGACCCAGCGGCCCACCTCGGCGTCGTCGCGCAGGTAGATGCCGTTATCCTTCGAGCGGAACCACAGCGAATCGTCGATGTCGCCGCGCGCCTTTACCGCGTCGTAGAGCGCGGTTCCGGGATAGAGCGCGACCGGCGAAACGATGCCGTCGCCGGGAAGGGTGCGCCGGATGAGCTTGATGGTCTCTTTGATGTCGGCGGCGCGCTCGGTCTCCATGCCGGCCATCAGGTAGAACGAGAGATAGGCCCCCGCGCGGCGCACGGCGGCCGACGCCTTCTCGATGTCGGCGACGGTCGTCCGTTTATCGTACATCGCGAGTATACGCTCCGAGCCCGACTCCACGCCGAGCTGTATGTGCTCAAGGCCCGCGCGCTTCATCTCGAGGAGCATCTCCCCGTCGAGCGTGTCGACGCGCGACTGGCAGTTCCACATTATGTAGAGCTTCCGTTCGCGGAGCAGACGGCAGAATTTCAGCACGCGCTCGCGGCGAAGGGTGAAGTTGTCGTCGCGTATCGAGAAGTAGATGATTCCGTAGGTCTTCACGCAGTGCTCGATTTCGTCGACGATGTGTTCGGCGCTCCGGAACGCGGTGGTGCGGCCCCACAGCCGCGGCGAACAGCAGAAGGCGCAGCGGTGCGGACAGCCCCGGCTGGTGATGATGTACTTGAACTGCTCGTTGGGGTCCATTCCGCGCATCGTACCGCCGAAGCGCGCCGGGAAGGGGAGCGCGTCGAGGTCCTTTATACGCTCTCCCTGTACGATGCGCTCCGAGGCCGGGGCCTTTTTTGCGTGCCGCGCGAGCAATTCGGCGAAAGCGAGCTCTCCCTCCCCGCGCACGACGTAATCGACCGCCTTCACCCGGCGCAAAATTTCTTCGCCCAGAAACGCGGCGTGGGGTCCCCCGGCGATGATGATGGTTTTCGGCAGTCTCTTTTTAATTTCGACGGCGAGCCGCAGCGAATCGGTCCGGTTGTGCGTGCAGACCGAAAGGCCCACCGCGTCGGGCTTTATGGACTGGATGTGCGCGGCCGCGGAGCGGACGCCCTCTCTGGAGTAATTCGCGAGCGTTACGTCGTGGCCCCGCGCCTCGAGCGCGGCGGCGATGGAAACCGCCCCCACCGGCATCAGGGAGAGAAAGTAGTCGTTCCGGTCCCGGTAATCGCACAGATATGCTACGAGTGTTTTCATCCCATCCCCCGTTAAAAAATTTCGGGAGCGCGGCACATACTTCTTGATTAAATTATGGCGTTTTTCCTACAATCCGTCCAAAATATATTAACTTGTCGCGTAACCGGGGAAACCGAATATTCCCGGGCTTTGCGACAGGCCTATTAACTTGTCGCGCATTCCCGGGGTTCGGGTTTTCCCCGGTTACGCGACGGCGCTTTCGCTCGACATTAGCATTTTTAAGGGCAAGGTCACCGTTCCCTGTTTTCGGCGCGGTGCGTGGAGCGAACCGGCAGGCGGTTTGAAGGCGGCATCGCTGTTTCGATAACAGGAGACGAGTACGGTAAAAATGAGTTTATGCACAACCCGCTTTACGCGAAGGATTACGGTCCTGCTTCCGCTCCTCGTCCTGCTTGCCCTTCCCGCGACCGGGCGCGCCGCGGACCCGCCCGCGGACCCGCTCCCCACAGAGGAGCTCAAACGGGAACTGGCCATCGTCAAGAAGGACGATTTTCTCATTTTCCCCCATGTGAATTACAAACCCGAAACGCAGATCGCCGGGGGGCTTGCCTTCCTCAGCTATTTCCGGATCGGTTCGGATTTTCCGCTCGATATACGGCCGTCGACCCTCGCGACCACGCTGACCTACACCCAGAAGAAGCAGTTCATCTGGCAGCTTTTCCCCGAGTTTTATCTGGACAACGAAAAGTACCACCTGGTGGGCGAGCTCGAGTACTATTATTATCCCAACTATTTTTACGGCGTCGGCAACGACACACCCGACGACGCGCGCGAGCAATACACCTCGTCGACCGTGCGCTTCCGCTCGGATCTCCAGCGCGAGGTCGCCAATCGGCTGTACGTGGGCTTCGTCTATCAGTATGAAAAGACGACGGTCGACGAAAGCGAGGAGGGCGGCGTTCTCGAGTCGGCGGGGGTGCCGGGCAGCTCCTCCAGCCTCGCCTCGGGCATCGGGATTTCGCTCAACCTCGACACGCGCGACAATGTCTTTTATCCCTCGAAGGGCGGCCTGTACCAGTTCAGCGCGGTGTCGTTCGACCGCATGTTTTCCAGTCGCTTCCAGTTCATCCGCCATACGTTCGATCTAAGGAAGTACGTGCCGCTGTGGCGAGGTCACGTACTTGCGCTCCAGGCCTATTCCAACATCATCTACGGAGAAGCGCCGTTCGAGATGCTCTCGCTCATGGGGGGAAAAAAGCTGATGCGCGGGCTTTTCGAGGGACGCTACCGCGACAACACGATGGTGGTGGCGCAGGGCGAGTACCGCATGCCGCTGTGGTGGCGCTTCGGGGCGGCGGCCTTCGCCGGCGTGGGCGACGTCGCGCGGCGCGTTCAGGACTTCGAGCCGGAGGAGTTCAAGTTCACCTACGGCGGCGGGCTGCGCTTCTGCATCAATCCCCAGGAAAAGATCAACGCGCGGCTCGACGTGGGTCGGAGCCGTGACCTCACCGGCTTTTACTTCACCATCGGCGAGGCGTATTGACGCGGCGGGGCGCCAATCGAAGCCTCCAGGCGACGATCATGATCATCGCCCGATCCTGACGCCATATCCGATCACTCCGGCGTGATGAGCTCCTCACCGACACGTTTTTTCAATAAGGCTCTCCTTTACCAAAGGAGCGGTGTGACGCACAGGATGTGCTAATGCCGGTGAAGCGACAGGAGGTCGCGCCTTTCGCCGGCGCGGAGGCTGAGATGGTATACATAGGCCGCGGCGGAAGCGGACCGGTATTCTGAGAAAGGCTCTCCTTTGCCAAAGGAGCGGTGTGACGCACAGGATGTGTTAATGCCGGTGAAGCGACAGGAGGTCGCGTCTTTCACCGGCGCGGAGGCTGAGATGGTATACACAGGCCGCGGTGAAGGCAGACCGGTATTCTGAATAAGGCTCTCCTTTACCAAAGGAGAGCTGCCGGAGGCTGAGAGGATTCAATCAGCTTCCGTATCCCATCGCAGACCATCGTAAATTCATTAAGCACATCCTCATTTGAAAAACGTGCTACGCGGAGGCCGTATCCTTCAAGGACTTGCGTTCTGAATTCGTCATACACCCTGCTCTCGGCGGCAGTATGAATCCCACCGTCAATTTCAATAACGAGTCTGTGTTTCGGGCAGTAGAAATCGACGATATAGTTATCAAGGGGTTTCTGGCGCAACACCGTGCAGTCGAGATTTTTTAGAAACCCGTGCCAGATTCTTTTCTCGGCATCGGTCATATTTTTACGCAATTCACGCGCCCGTTCCTTGAGTTTTGGATTATAGGGGATATGGAATCCCGTGGTTATAAGGCCGTTCTTCTTCATGATGTTCAAATCCCCCCGCCTCCGGCGCGCCCCCTTCGGTGAAGAGGGCTCCAGTTATGCGTATTTTCAGTGGAAGATTAATGCCTTTATTCTTTCCGACAGCAACACGTGCCGGAGGCTGAGATGGTATACACAGGCCGCGGCGGAAGCGGACCGGTATTCTGAATAAGGCTCTCCTTTGCCAAAGGAGAGCTGCCGGAGGCTGAGAGGATTCCCCCCTAAAAATCCTCATTTAGAATGCACTTCTAACCGATAGTAGAGTAAGCCGAAGACAGGACGCGGCCGATGACGGCATATTTCCAGGGAGGGATCGATGGCGGACCCCATTACGCGGATAGAAAAGGTGTTACGGGACGAGATTGACGTGTATTCCGGCCTCTACGCCCTTGAGGAGCGTAAGAGCGGCGCCATAATCGATAAAAACGGCAGACTGATGGAATCGATCTCGCGCGAACAGGAGGCGCTGCTATCGCGTGTGGAAAAGCTTGAGAAGACGCGCGTGCGCCTCATTTTCGAGATGGCGGCAGACGGGCCTTCGGATGACGCACCGTCCGCGCCGACGCTTACCGATATCGCCCGCCTCGTGGACGACAACTCGGCGGGGCGGATCGTCTCGATCGGGATGGAGCTTAAAGGGCTCCTCTCCCGTCTCGATTCGCTGTATAAAACCAACAAGCGGCTTATAGAGGACAACCTGGAATTTTACGATATTCTGCTCTCGGGCCTGAAAAGCACGGCGTCGATCTCGACCGGTTATTGCGTGAACGGGGTCGAGAGATCCCGGGTGTCGGGGGCGATGATCTTCAATAAAACGGTTTAGAGGAGTGCCGCCATGAATTCCACCTTTATGGGGATTGAAATAGGGAAACGGGGCCTGCATTCGCACCAGCAGGCGCTGCACGTCACCGGCCACAACATCTCGAACGCCGAGAACAAGGAGTACTCGCGCCAGCGCGTGGTTATCACCTCGGCCGATCCGCTGTACGTGCCGGCGCTCAACCGCTCAAATTCGCCGGGCAACATCGGCCAGGGCTCGGTGGTGCAGACGGTGGAGCGCATCCGCGACAGCTTCATCGACGACCGCATCGTCGCGGAAAAGGACGTAATGGGATACTGGAACACGAAAAACGATTTCATCCACCAGGTCGAAATGGTATATAACGAACCCTCCGACCAGTCGCTGCGAAGCCGCCTGGACCAGATGTGGAGGGCGTGGGAGGAGCTGTCGAAGTACCCGGAGGAGCGTTCGGCGCGCGAGGTGTTGAAGGAGAAGGCCGTAAGCCTCTCGAACGAGGTGAACCACGTCTACCGCCAGCTCGACGATCTGCAGAAAGACGCCAACCGCCAGGTGTTTCACCGGGTGAGCCAGGTGAACATGTACGCGCGCGACATCCGCGACCTCAACGAGCGCATTTTAAAGGCCGAGGCGCTGGGCGACAACCCGAACGACCTTAAAGACCGCCGCGACGCGCTCATCGAGAAGCTCTCGAACCTCATCAACATCAGCGTGGGAAGGAGCGACCGGGACGAGACCATCGTGTACATCGGCGGCGAGAACCTTGTGCAGGGCGAGGTGCTGCGGCCGCTCGAGGCGGTGATGGACCCCGACAACCACGGGTACCACAAGGTGGTGTGGCGCGACACAGGCACCGACGTGGAGATAAAGGGCGGCGAGATCGCCGGCCTCCTCGAGGCGCGCGATAAGATCATGCGCGAGAACATCAACGACGTCAACGCCTTCGCGATAAACCTGATCGATCTCACCAACGAGATCCACCGCGACGGTTTCGGCCGCCGGGGCGAGACCAACGTCGATTTCTTCCGCCATATCATGATAAGCGACAACGTGGAGGGCAACCACGACCTCAACAACGATGGCATCGCCGACGTCACCGCCGTCTTCAAGGTGGCGGGCGCAAACAGGCTCGACGCCTCGGCGGCGATCGGTATCGCCGGAACGCTCACCTTCGTTGCCAACCGCGAGCCCGAAACCGAGGTTCAAATAGATTATTCCCGCAACGACTCGACTAACAGCGTCATCAAAAAGATCAACGACGCGCGCCTTGGCGTGGCGGCGTACATCGACCACAACGGGCATCTCGCCGTCAAGGCGACCGTCGCGGGCGACACCGACAAAAAGAACTTCATGCTGCGCCACCTCGAGGATTCCGGACAGTTCCTGGTCGGTTTTTCGGGCGTATTGAAACAGTCGGGCGCGCAGGGGGCCTTCGATTACCGGCGGATCAACGACATCGTCAAACTGCTCCCGGACCGCGAACACATCACGATAACGCCGCAGTACAACCCGGCGGCCCACATGGCCGTGTCCGACGCGGTGATGGCCGATGTGGACAAGATCGCCGCCGCGAAGGGGCGCGACCTGGGCGGCACGGGCGATTTCAACACCACCAACGGCATAGGCGACGGCACCAACGCGCTTCTCCTTGCCGCGCTCAGGCACAAGAACGCCATGGTGGACAAAAACTCAACCTTCAACGATTTCTACACTTCGCTCATTTCGCGTATCGGCTCGCAGGGCGAGGAGGCCGGCGACCGCATCAAGAACCAGGAGACGCTTCTTAAAAACCTCGCCAACCTGCGCGAGTCGGTATCGGGCATCAACCTCGACGAGGAGATGGCAAACATGATCGCCTTCCAGCACGGGTATAACGCCTCCGCCCGGGTGATCAACACGATGGACAAGATGCTGGAAACCATACTGCGGCTGGGGGTATAAACCATGCAGCGCGTAACAAACCAGATGATCAACAACACCATGCTCCATAACCTGAACCGCCACAAGGCGGAGATGGACAAGACGCAGGACATGCTGGGCACGGGCAAAAACGTGCGCTTTCCGCGCGACAACCCGATCGCCACGACGAGCCAGATGATCTACCAGAGCAGGCTCACCGAGGTGGACCAGTACATCCAGAACCTGGGCGAGGCGAAGTCGCGCCTGGACGAGGTGGACACCGCGCTCCAGTCGGCGATGCGCATCTTCCAGCGCCTGCGGGTGCTCACGGTGCAGGGGGCCAACGGCATCTATTCCAACTTCGAGCGCAAGGAGGCCGTGGCCACCGAGATCAACGAGATGCTCGAGGAGCTCGTTGCCATCGCCAATACCAGGGGCGCGACCGGCAGGCCCATCTTCGGCGGTTTCCAGACCGGGACGGAGGAAATCCCCACGCCCTTCGTGCCGATCTACCAGACGCTCACCGCCGGCAACCAGGGCGATGCCATGACCGGCGTGGAATACCGCGGCAATATCGGCCGCATGCTGCGCGAGGTGGCCAAGGGCGAGTACCTCGACGTCAATGTTCCCGGCAACGAGGTGTTCTGGGCCACCAACCAGATACTCACCTCGAATAAAGACGCGACCAATTACGCCTCCGAAACCAACCAGCTTGTAAAAATCGACGGGCGCGAGCTTTCGATCAGCGCCGGCGACAACCTCGACGTGATCATCGACAAGATCAACAACGCCGGCCTCTCGGTCCGCGCGATCAAGGGCGGGCGCAACAACCTTATCATGGAGAGCACCACGCCCCATCAGGTATGGCTGGAGGACGTGGGCGGCGGGCGCGTGTTCAAAGACCTGGGGCTTGTCAACACCGATTACCCGCACCCGCCGAACAACCTGGACCCCACGGTCACCGTAAACGGAATGTCGATTTTCGAGATGGTGATCCAGCTCCGCGACGACCTGGTGCGCGGCGACCAGGAGCTTGTTGGAGGGCGCGACCTGGGGCTTCTCGACATGGCGCTGGATAACATTTTGCGGCATACGTCATCGGTGGGCGCCAAGCAGAACCGCGCGGACGAGCTCGCGAAGCGCTCGGAATACGACAAGTCGAACGTGCTGGCCATGCTCTCGAAGACCGAGGGGATCGACATTCCCGAGACCGTCATGAATTTCAAGTGGCTGGAATCGGTGCACCAGTACGCCCTGGCGGTGGGGGCGAAGACGATCCGGCCCACGCTGATGGATTTTCTGCGATAGGGCCCTTGGACGTTCAGTCCTAAGATCGCCCCGGTCCCCGATGGGACCGGGGCTCGCAATGACAGGTTATTCCAAGTGGCATGTCATCGCGAGGAGCGTAGCGACGCGGCGATCTCGAAAGGTGACAGTCCGGTCATGCAACCCGGTGTAAAGCGAGATTGCCGCGCCCCGATGGGACCGGGACTCGCAATGACAAAGCATTTGCCAAACGGTATATCATTATTTTGTTGCGGTATTCTGGGCATCGGCGTATATTGATCCTTCAAGGAGCGGCGCAGTGCTGGTAAAAATCACGACAAAACCATTCGGCGAGACAGAGGTGGATGAAAAGCAGATCATCGATTTCGATGACGGCGTCCTCGGTTTCGATTACATTAAAAAGTTCGCCATCCTCGATTCGAAGGACAATTCCCCCTTCAAATGGATGCAGGCGATGGGCAATCCCGAGCTCGCCTTCATCATCATACGCCCGGGCGATTTCATGTCCGACTATCGGCTCGTCGTGTCCCAGTCCGACCTGGAGGGAGTGGGTGCGGAAAGTCTCGATGGCGTGCTCGTCTTTGCCATCGTTACCATCCCCGCCGATCCCGCGGCGATGACGGCCAATCTCCAGGGGCCCATCATCATCAATCCAAAAAACAGGAAGGGGAGGCAGGCGATAAGCCTCAGCGAAGGCCACAGTGTGCGCCACGGGATACTCGACGAAATGAAGAAAGCCGCGGCACGGAAGGGATAGTAATGCTGGTACTGGCGAGAAGGCTCAACGAGAGCATCATCATCGGCGACGACATCGAGGTCGTGGTCATCGATATCAAAGGAGACCAGGTGAAGCTCGGCATTCGCGCGCCCAAGCGGATCAGCGTCCACCGCAAGGAGATCTACGACGAGATCCAGCAGGAGAACATAGCCGCCATGGGCTCGAACCTGCGGCCCGAGGCGCTTAAAAACCTTTCGGATTTCCTCTCCGGGGGGGCGGAGGACGGGGCCGGCGATAAGGGCGATGTCGATTCGTCCAAGAAAGGCAAGGACTGACCGCCCATGCCGGCCATTTTCTCGATTGAATATTTCATCCAGCTCCTCTGCGCGTTCGCGGCCGTTCTGCTGCTCAGGGAGTTTTTTGCGTTCAGGCGCGTACTTCCCGCCAAGTACCTGCTTACACCGCTTGTCACCTTCTGTGTCATCCTCTTCGCGCTCCTGGCGATCCACTCATCGGGCATGACGCGTTATTCGACCTTCATCCTCATGGGGCTCGTACTCTCGCTCGTCGCCGATACGCTCCTCATGATCGAGGAGATCAGCTTCTTCAAACACGGGCTGATATTTTTCCTTGCCGCTCACTGCTTTTACCTGGGGGCTTTTACCATAGGTTATTCCTTCAGCCCGTGGCACATCGCCGCCATACTCGTGCTGTGCGCGGGGATACTGCTGTTTTACCGTAAAATCCATCGTAAAACCGGCACCCATCATGTTTCGGTGCTGGTATACATGTTCGTTCTGGCGGCCATGCTCTTCTTCGCGATTTCGCACGTGGGCGATTCGGGAAGCACTCGTCCGGTGCTTCTGCCGGCGGGGGCGGCGCTCTTCGTGGTCTCGGACGTGGTGCTGGCGATCAATATTTTCATCAAGAAGATCCCGCACAGCACGGTCCTCACCTGGTCGCTGTACGCCCCGGCCCAGCTCTTCTTCGCGCTGTCGTGTTTTTATTGACGGCATCCCCCGGCTATTAATCTTGACTCCTCCCGGTCGGTACGTATAGCATTACCGCCATCCTGTCGGGAGGTTTGATTCATGGAAACGCGCTCGGGACAAAGAACCCTGTATCCGTTCATGGTCTGCGCATTGCTGGCCGTGCCCTTCGGCCGCGCGGCGGCCTATACCGATGCCGATTTGCGGCTGGCGATCGCGGAAAACGGAAAGGAGGAACGTCTCGCCGAATTCAGGGACAACGAGACGACGCTCAAACTCAAGCTCGAGGTGCTCGACCTCATCAACGAAAACCGCGCGCGTCACGGGATGCCGGCGGTCCGGCTCGATATCCTGGCCTCCCGCGTGGCGAGCAAGACGGCGTCCGAGGCCTCGAAGGGCGATTACTACGGGCACTGGAACCTGCGCGGCGAAAAGCCCTATCATCGCTATGCCTTCGCCGGCGGCATGGACCACGTGATGGAAAACGCGTCCATGATCCAGGGGGGCGGTCCCATGACGAAGGACTACCGTCAGGTGCTGTCGTTTATCAAACAGACGCACATGATGATGTACAACGAAACCCCGCCCAACGACGGACACCGGAGGAATATCCTTCTGCCCTCGCACACGCACGTGGGGCTGGGATTTTCCATGATCGAGAACCGCTTCCGCTACTACGAGCTGTTCGTGGACCGCTACCTCGAGTTCGACGCCGTACCCGCGGCGGTGAAGGCGGGTGAAAAGGTTACTGTATCGGGCGCCGTCGGCGTGCCGGGATACGGCGTCTTCTTCGCGACGGTGTACTACGAACCATTCCCCGAGCCGATGACCGCACCCCGGCTCCGCAGCATGGGCGGATATCCGGACTTTACCAGCGCCAGAGTGGTGAACCTGCCGTTCTGGCAGATCAGATACGACGACGCGAGCCGGAAGTTTTCGTTCGATTTTCCGACGACGCGCCAGGGCCTCTATTACGTGCATATCTACATCAAAAGGGGACATACCGGCAAGGAGCCGCCCTCCTCGGTTTCGACGGCAGGGCTTTCGCCGGTGTCCGGCATGGTAATACGAGCCGATTGACGATTGAATGAAATAATATTGTCGCAGGGAGAAATTCCATGTGGGATTACACCGATAAAGTCAAGGACCTGTATAAACATCCCAAAAACGTCGGCACCATCGATAACGCCGATGCGGTGGGCGAGGTGGGGAGCATTGTATGCGGCGACGCGCTGACGCTTTACCTGAAAATAGAAGACAACATCATTAAAGACGCGAAGTTTCAGACCTTCGGCTGCGGAAGCGCCATCGCTTCGTCGTCGGCGCTCACCGAGATGATCATAGGAAGGACCGTCGAGGAGGCCGAAAAGATCACCAACCGCGACATTGCCGATTACCTGGGAGGGCTCCCCGAGCAGAAGATGCACTGCTCGGTCATGGGGCGCGAGGCGCTCGAGAAGGCGCTGGCCGACTGGAGGGGCGAGGAGGTCGCACCGCACGAGGAGACCGAAGGCGATGTGATCTGCCAGTGCTTCGGCGTCACCGACCCGCTCATCCGCAAGGTGATCCGCGAGAACAATCTCAAGACGGTCGAGGACGTCACCAACTACACCAAGGCAGGCGGCGCCTGCGGCTCGTGTATACCCAAAATAGAAGACATCCTGAACGAGGAGCTTAAAAAACAGCCCGCCTCCGCCGGCGCCGAAGTGAAGAAGGAAAAGCTCCCGCTCTCGAACATAAAGCGCATGCAGCTCGTCGAGGAGACCATCAGCGACGTGGTGCGGCCCATTTTACAGAAAGACGGCGGGAACATCGAACTCGTCGATATCGACGGCAAGAAGGTGATGGTGGCGCTCCGCGGGGCGTGCGCCAACTGCCTGGTGTCCGACGTCACGTTGAAAAACCTGGTGCAGGAAAAGCTGCGCGAGTTCGTCGAGGACGACATTGAAGTTATAGAGGTGCGATAGGAGGCCATGGCGATGAACAGAACGGTGTATCTCGACAACAACGCGACCACGATGGTGGACCCGGAGGTCCTCGAAGAAATGCTTCCGTTTCTCAAAGAGCGTTACGGCAACCCCTCCAGCATGCACGACTTCGGCGGCGACGTGGCGCGCGACCTGGAGCGCGCGCGAATGCGGGTGGCGGAGCTTCTGGGCGCCGAAAACGATTACGAGATCGTCTTTACCGGCTGCGGCACCGAGTCCGACAATTTGGCCATCCTGGGAACGCTCGCCTATTTCCGGGACCGGCGCCACATCATCACCTCCAAGGTCGAGCACCCGGCCGTGCTGAACCTCTACCGCAAGCTTGAACGGGAGGGCTACCGCGCGAGCTACGTTCCGGTGGACCGCGACGGCAAGCTCGATATGGAATTTTTAAAGAAGTCGCTGGGCGATGACACGGCGCTCGTTTCCATCATGCACGCGAACAACGAGACGGGCGTCATCTTCCCCGTGGAGGAGATCGGTCGGCTCTGTCGCGAACGGGGAGTGCCCTATCACATAGACGGGGTGCAGGCCGCGGGGAAGATCCCGATCGACGTGAAGAAAATCCAGTGCGACCTTTATTCGATTTCAGGGCATAAATTCCACGCCCCAAAGGGGATGGGCGTGCTGTATATCCGGCGCGGCACCCGTATCCGGCCGCTCATGTACGGCGGACACCAGGAGCGCGGAAGGCGCCCCGGCACGGAGAACGTACCCGGAATCGTCGCCATGGGCAAGGCCGCCGAGCTTGCGCTCCAAAACCTGCCCGCGGAAGAAAGGGTGCGCGCGCTTCGCGACAGGCTTGAAAGCGGCATCCTCGCTCGCTTCTCGAACGTGCAGCTTAACGGCGCGAAGGACGCTCGCGTGCCCAATACCACGAACGTCGGTTTCGAGTACATCGAAGGGGAGGCGATCCTCCTGTACCTCAATGAAAAGGGGATCGCGGCGTCGTCGGGGTCGGCGTGCTCTTCGGGCTCGCTCGAACCCTCGCACGTGCTGCGCGCCATGGGGGTCCCTTTTACGGCGGCGCACGGCTCCATCCGCTTCTCGCTCAGCCGGTTTACGACCGGGGAAGAGGTTGATTACACGATTTCGGCGCTTCCGGAGATCATCGACCGGCTGCTGGAGATTTCGCCGTTCTGGGACAGCGCGACAAAACAGTGCCGGCCGGTGACGATTTAGGGCCGAACGGTTACGCCCGGTTTGTTTTAATTGGGTTCGGTGGAATGCACCGGCGAATCGTGCAGCCTGAGTGCGGGATTATTCCCCATGAAATACTGCATCGACCAGACGTCGGGGAAGAGGATGACGGGCCTGCCCCGGTCGTCCGCCCCCTGCGCGCAGCCGTGGGGAAGCGAAATGTCGGGATTGTCCGTCCCCTGCAGGTCCCCGAGCCATCGCGTAACGCTCCATTGCTTCATTTCGAGTTTCGATTCGACACCGTATTCATCCCCGAGCCTGTATTGCAATACCTCGAACTGAAGAGGGCCGACCGCTCCAAGCAGCGGGAGGTTGCCTGGGTGGTTTTTAAGAAAAAAGGATTGAACGATGTCCTCGGCCAGGAGGTGATCGAGCCCCTTTCGAAACGACTTGTAGCCGGAAGATGAAATGTTTTGAATGTACGCGAAACACTCCGGCGCGAACCGGGGGATTTCGTTAAAACGCAGGAGCGGGTCCGTGCTGAGAGTGTCGCCGATTCGGAAGTCCGCATTGGTGACGAATCCGATAATGTCGCCCGCGAAGGCCTCGTTGGCGGTTTCCCGTTCCCGCCCGAACACGTTATGGGAATTAGAGATACGTACTTCTTTGCCGCTGCGCGTATTGAAAACGCTCATGTCCCGAAGGAATTTTCCGGAACACACCCTGGCGAAAACCATCCTGTCCCTGTGCTGGGAGTTCATGTTGGTCTGTATCTTGAACACGAACGCGGAGAAGACAGGGCCCTCGAGCGGTACGGTGACATCGCCCGCCTTCCGGGGCAGGGGCTCTTTCGAATATTCCAGAAACCCTTTCAGCAGATGCTCGACGCCGAAATTATTGGAGGCGCTGCCGAAAAAAACCGGCGTCGTCCTTCCCCCGTGCACCTCGGCCGTGTCGAAGCCTCCGTGGGCCACGTCGAGCATTTCGATCTCTTCGATTATCTGTCTGTACGACGGTTCACTGAGTATGTTTTTTACGAGCGGGTCCGCGAGGTCGTGCACGGAAACGGGCGATTTATACGCGCCGCCGGGGACCTTTTCGTAGAGGTGGACCTCCCTGCCGATCCTGTCGTATACGCCCTTGAAGAAAACGCCGCTCTCAAGCGGCCAGCTTACCGGGTAGGCGTGCATGCCGAGCACCTTTTCGATCTGGTCGAGCAGATCGAGGGGAGGCATGGCGGGACGGTCCAGCTTGTTGATGAACGTAAAAATGGGAATGCCGCGTTTTTTACAGATCTCGAAGAGCTTGATCGTCTGGCTTTCAATGCCCTTGCCCGCGTCGATCACCATTATAACCGCGTCAACCGCCGCAAGCACCCTGTAGGTGTCCTCGGAAAAATCCTTGTGTCCGGGGGTGTCGAGAAGATTAAACCTGTATCCCCTGTATTCGAATTGTAAAACGGTGGAGGATATCGAGATGCCCCGTTTCTTCTCCAGTTCCATCCAGTCGGAGGACGTTTCCCGCTGCTTTTTCTTCGCGGTCACCGAACCCGCCAGCTCGATCGCGCCGCCGTAAAGCAAGAGCTTCTCGGTGAGTGTCGTTTTGCCCGCGTCCGGATGGGAGATGATGGCGAGGGTACGCCTCGATCCGATTTCGTTTTCAATGCCGTTGGTCATTTTTCATATATCCTTGCGTGATATCTTTATCAGGGCGGTTAATTGTCAAGAAAAGTTTATATATCGCGCAGACCGGCCGCCTGTTGATCGACATTCGGCAATCTCCACCAGTCGCGACGAAAAAAATAATTAAACATTGACAATTTTTTACACCTGTGGATAATTGGAAGCTATAAAATGTAATGGCCCGCTTGAAATACTCCTCTTCTTCTTTCCTATGAATGATTTCAGGTAAGCAAAAAAGGATTTTTTCGGGGCCGGCACTGCGGGGTTTCCCATGCAGATTATTACAACAGGAGTTTGTCAGTATGGCAGAAGGCGTAGTAAAATGGTTTAATGACCAGAAGGGCTTCGGATTCATTACGAGCAACACCGGCGGCGACGTGTTCGTCCACCACTCAAGCATCATCGGCGATGGCTTTAAGAGCCTTTCAGAAGGCGAAAAAGTGCAGTTCGAAATCGAAAAAGGCGAAAAAGGGCTCAGGGCTGTCTCAGTACGCGTTATATAACACGGTTGCTGTAATGAGGCGATAAAACCCTGGTTTTCCCAAAAATCAGGGTTTTTTTCCGCTTCGATACCGGGAACATTGTGTCTACCAGATTTTTCATAGGAGGTTTGCGTGGCGAAAAAGACCAGAGGATTTAAAAGCGAGAAAAGAAAGAAAGAGGTCGCACGCCAGAAAAAGCAGGAAGAGAAGCGTCTCCGCCGCCTGAACAAGGGGCCGGATGGCGAAGACCTTCCCGATGGATCCGAAATCGGCGACGAGGCCGGCGATGAGGTTGCCGGAGAAGCCGCTGAAGAAGTCGCCGAAAAGACCGCTGAAGAGGCTTAGCGGATTATTTCGTTAATCAGCTTGCCGAGCGTCTGGTCGTGGGTGTGGATGGTCTTCTGGTTGGCTTCGTAGCTTCGCTGGACCTCGATCATGTCCACCATCTCGCGAATAGCGCTCACGTTCGATTTTTCCAGAAAACCCTGAATTACCTTGATCTCACCAGGAGGGAGCGCCGGGCCGGAGAACTCCGTCTCCCGGTACAGGGTACCGCCTTCTTTTTTAAGCTCGCGGACGTTTTCGAAATCGGCGAGCTTAAGCCGGTCGATCACGACGGGCTGGGCCCAATCGTTGCTCGCCATGCTCACCGGATCGCGCGGATCGAGCGACATGTTCGCGTTGACGAGCACCTCTCCCCGCTCGTTTATGATGAAATTATTTTCCTGCACCCGGATGGGCCCGTTTTCCCCCATGAGGGGATAGCCCGTGTGGGTGACGATGACGCCTTCCTGGCTGATGGTGAACGCCCCGTCGCGCGTATAGCGCTCGCCGCGCTCGGTGTTCACCGTGAAAAAGCCTTTGCCTTCGAGTGCTATGTCGAAATTGTTCTCGGTGCGCTGCAGCGAGCCCTGGTCGAACTGGGTGTACACCTCGTTGACCTCGACCCCGGTGCCGAGCTTTCCCACAAGGGGCATGGTGTCGTACGAGCCGGCGGGCGTGATGCCGAGGCCGTCATCGTTGATGCGCCGAATGAGCATGTCCGGGAAGGCCTTGAAGAGCGTGAGATCCTTCTTGAAGCCGGTCTGGTCGACATTGGCCAGGTTGTTCGCGACGACGTCCATGCGCGCCTGCTGGGCGATCATTCCCGTGGCGCCGGTGTAGATTCCTCGGAGCATATCAGGGCTTTCCTCCTTCCTCCCTGATAATATCGGCACCCAGCGGGGATAACTTTTCAGATAATTTTTCGTAGCCGCGGTCCGAGTGATAGATGCGCCGGATCTCGGTGCCGTTCTCGGCGGCCAGCGCCGCGAGCACGAGCGCCGCCCCGGCGCGCAGGTCGGACATCATGACCGTGGCCGAGGTGAGCCGTTTTACGCCCTTTACGACGGCGACGTTGCCCTCGAGGGTAACGTCCGCTCCCATGCGGCGGAGCTCGCCGACGTGCGTAAAGCGGTTCTCGAAGATGGTCTCGATAATGACGCTGATTCCCGGCAGGGTGGTCATGAGCGCCATCATGGGTGCCTGGAGGTCGGTGGGGAAGCCGGGATGGGGCAGCGTGCGCACGATGGTGCCCCTCTGGCTTTTCCCGGGACGTATCCGCACGGTGTCTTTCGTTTTGTCGATGATATAGCCTATTTCGCCAAGGGTCGTCGTGAGCGCCTCGATATCGCCCGGTGCCGACTTCGTGACGGTGACGTCGCCCCGCGTGATCGCCCCTGCCAGTAGATACGTGCCGGCCTCAATCCGGTCGGGCATCACCGTGTAGCCTGCGGGAGTGAGTTTTTTGACCCCCTCGATAACGATGCGCTCGGTGCCGAGCCCCTTTATCTTCGCGCCCATCTTTATAAGGAAGTTCCCGAGGTCGACGATGTCCGGCTCCATGGCGCAGTTTTCGAGCACGGTGGCGCCCCTGGCGAGCACCGCGCCCATCATGAGGTTCGCGGTGGCGCCCACCGAGACCTGCCGCATGGGAAACTGGGCCCCGGCCAGACGCGCGGCACGCGCCTTGATGTAGCCGTGGTCGATGTCGATCTTCGCGCCCATGGCCTCGAAGCCGGAGAGGTGGATGTCTATCGGCCGCTCGCCGATTGCGCAGCCGCCGGGGAGTGACACGTCCGCCTCGCCGCAGCGCGCGAGCAGCGGCCCCATCACATACACCGATGCCCGCATGGTCTTTACGAGGTCGTAGGGCACCTCGGCGTTGCGAAGGGAGTTGACGTTTATTTTCAGCGTGTTCCGCGCGGTGTCGAATTCGCACCTGGCCCCGAGGTACTCGATGACCTTTATAATGGTCTTGACGTCCATGAGGTTCGGCACGTTTTTAAGCACCGTCTCTCCTTCGGCCAGAAGGCTCGCGACGATGATCGGGAGCGCCGCGTTCTTGGCGCCCGAAACGGGCACCTCGCCCTTGAGTTTTCTGCCGCCGCGTATCCGGTATATATCCATCGCCGTATCCTAAAATTTTCCTTTCTTGATGTCGTTGATGTCGTCGAGCTTCTTTTTGATGTCGTAAACCTCCCTGCCGAGGTTTTTGATGGTGCCCATGGCCTTCGTTCCCCCGAAGAGGATTACGAGGATGAGCACGATGATGACGAGTTCCCATATTCCGGGCATAGATTCCCTCCATTGAGCGCGGCACGGGCCGTGCCGTTTGTGCGGGTGGTTTCCGGTTGCACAACGGCCGTCTCCCGCCAACGGCCGATATATCCGTCCGGGGCGGGCTTTTGTCAAATGAAAAAGGGCGGGATTGAGCGGAGCCGTCTATTTATATCGAACCACGCTGCCGCGGACGTGGATGATGTCGACGGTTCCCAGCACCCAGTGCTGGCGTTCGTGCCACGTCCGCACGAAGATGAGATTATCGCCGCCCTTGACGGCCACGGCCTCTTCCATGGCCTTCTCCCTGTCGGCCCGGGGAGTGACCGGGAAAAACCAGAAGAGCCGGAAGGAACTGTGCTGCCCCTCGGCCTCACCCAGCACCTCGTAGTCCATTTTCTCCATGGGCCTGGCGCTGGCCATGACGTCGGCCAGATTGGTCCGTACGCTCACGCAGCCGGCAAGTGCCGCGACCGCGACGAAAAGCAGCGAGGGCATGATTACCCGTTTCGCCGAGAAGAGAATCCCCCTAATTTTTTCGCGCATCTTTTTTCTCCGTCGGGATGAATTTTATCACCTCGCCCTGAACGCTCACCGTGGTGATGCTGAAAAGAATGAACCAGAGGGTCCGCTCCCGGCAGGTCACGCCGACCATGGCGTCGCCGTTTTTCTTGCGAATGGCCTCAGCGAAAGCCCGGTCGACATCGGGCCTGCCGCGCATCCAGAGGCCCAGGAACGACCAGGTCGAGGAACTCCCGCCGGACCAGCCCAGGTTTTCGTATTTCGTGTTTTCACCTATCGGCACGGTCGATTCGAGCTTCGATACCGGTGTGCTCGCGCATGATGTGAACAGCAGTGCGCCGATGAGCGCGATGGCCGCTGTGCCGTGTTTTTTGTTGTGCATTGCGTGCTCCTTGTTCATCATATGGTGCGGATGCCCGCTGTGGGCGCGGGTACTCGCCCTGTGGCGCGGGTACTCGCCGGGCGCGGATGCTCGCCCTGTGGCGCGGATACGCATCCGGGCGTGGATACGCATCCGGGCGCGGATTCGAATCCGCGCTTTCAGAACTTCACCTCCACGCCGAAGTTGGGGATGATGGTGAGCCCCTCGGTCTCTACGATCTTCGGGTTGCTGTCGCTGTCGGTGTACCGGTAGTCCCATTCCTGGGTCGTTTTGGGCTGATGGTTGTAGACGTTGATGAGCTCTATGTACCACGAGATATATCCCCACGAGTGGTTGATCTTATACGTGTAGCGCAGATCGAGCCGGTGGTCGGCCTCGAAACGCGCGCTGTTGGGAGTGCCGTATATCGGCACGTATCGATTCCTGCCGGTTGCAGCCAAATAGTCAGGGTCAGGATCGGCGCCCACGATAGGATAATACGGCATCGACGTGTAATACTGGAACTTGCCGCTCAACTGGTGGCGGTTGTGCCGGTAGCCCAGCACCAGCTTGAATGCGTGCTCCTGCTCGTAGTCCGAATCGATATAGGTGTCGCCCCATTCGTCGCCCGCCAGGTTAGTGGGAACACCGTCATACCCGTCCTCGGTGGGAAGGCCCGATTTGTACTTGGACTGCGTGTAGGTGTAGTTTGCCCATCCGAAGACGCCGTTATGGTCTTCGCGTAAATCCTTTTTGATCAGCACCTCGAGGCCGTAGGCCTTTAACTTTCCGCTGGTAAGGCCTACGAGATATTCTCCCTCGCTTGTCGTGTGAGGGTAGGACTCGGCCAGGTCCCAATAGTTGTTGTAGAAACCTTCCATCTTTATCGTCCACATCCCGATCGCCTGTTCGATGCCGGCGACGCGGTGCAGGGCTTTCTCCGACTCCAGCTCCTCGCCGATCTTCGCGAGGTGCGGCATGTAATCGAAGAGATTCGGATTGGTCTGGAAGAAATAGCTGTATTTGCCCGCGGCAACCGACAGCGTGGTGCGGGTGGGGAATTCGTAGCTCAGCATTCCCCGCGGGTCCGAGGTGAGCTCTTTGGAGCGGTCCAGGTACTCGGCGCGGTAGCCGGGTGCGAAGGTGAGGCCGCCGATCGTAAGTTTCGCCTCGATGTATCCGCCGACGGTCTGGTTGGTGGTGTCTTCATCCAGCAGTATGGGAGTGAACTGGTCGGGATCGGCCGGGTCCCATCCGTCGTTCAGCGCATTGTTCTGGAGGGTTTTACCCCGGGCCGTGAAATGGTACACCGTGTATTCCGGGCCGCCGCGGATTTCCAGAATCTTCTCGATAAGTTGGAATTTAACGCGATCCTTCAGGCCGAATACATACGGCAGCGAGGTGATGTTGATATCCTTCCAGACCGGAGCCACCCCGTCGGAGGGGAGGTTTGCGTAGGTATACGATTTTGTCAGCGAGCCATAGGCGATAAGCCGGTTCGATATCCGCTCGTTGGGCTGCCAGGTGTAATAGAGACCCTGACCGTGCGCCATCTTGTCGGTCTTGAATTCGAGACCGTCCAGCAGCGGATCCTCGTTTTCTTCAAACTCGTCCTCCTCGGCGAACACGAAATAGTCCTTGCTTCCCATTAAGAGCACGGAGATGGAGTTACGGTTATTCAGGTAGTATTTCGCCTTTACCTGATAATCCCAGTAGTCGGGGACGCTTTCCAGCTTGTCGCCCGTTATGAGATAATACATGGTGGGGACCAGGAGCGAGAGATACCCGTACCGGCCGGAGACGATGAGATAGCCGGCGTTCTCGGTCTCTTCCTTGTCGATGTATCCTGTGGGCGAGGGGAAATACGGCTTCCCGTCCTTCGTTTTCAGTATGGGCGTCTGCACCAGGCCCGATGCCGAGATGAGGCCGATATCGGCGTATCCGCCGAACTCTTTCACGCTGTCGACTGTGTTGACGCTGATCACCGCCGCGTTCGCCGAGCCGAACCGGGCCGGGAAGGCGGACGAAAACAGGTCTATCTCGCTCATGAGATTGTTATTGATGACGGAATGCAGTCCCCCGAAATGCAGCGGCGAGTAGATGGGAATGTCGTCGATGAAATAGTTATTGTTGCGGTCCAGTCCTCCCCGTATCACCAGCGGGCCGAAGAAGCCGTCGGTGCGGATGACCCCCGGCAGCGAGGTCAGCGCGCTGATGGAATCGCCGAATGAGGCCGGTACCTCTTTCAGCTCCTTCACCGTCATGGTATAGCGCGACACCTTCTGGATGTCGCGTTCGCCCGTGATGGTGATCGCGGCGCCTCTTATGCTGATGGCGCCCAGGCGGAAATCCCGCACCATGTCGCGGTCTATCCTGATCTTCGTTTTAAGCTGCCGAAGCCCTTCCGACTGCACCATGATCGTGTATTCGCCCGGCTGTGGAATCTGCAGCGTGTAGCTTCCATTCTCGGCCGTGCGCGCCTTTACCCGGGCCTCGAGCACGATGACGGTGCCGAAATCAACCGGCTGGCGCTTGGTGTCGTCGTAGACCGTGCCGCGGAGCGTGAGCGCCTGCGCCGCGGCCGGCGCCATGAAAAGCAGCGCCGCCGCGATACACCACGAGCGTGCGGAAATTTTTCGCTTCACTAATCGTACCATGTCCGTTTATCCTATACTTCCAGTCTGAATTTCAACGGCATTTCCATCCTGATCGGCACCCGTTTCCCGTTTACCACGGGCGGACTGAACTGGGCGCCCATAAGGATGATCTTCGCGTCGCGGGCGAACTCCTTGGCGATTTTCGCATGGATTTCGGAGGGCAGGGCCTTCGAAAGCCGGATCCCCAGGATGCTCACATTCCGCACTTTCCCATTGGATGAAATCAGGAGTTCCACGTTGATGACGGCCTCGACGTTCATCTCGCTCGCTATCTTTGGATAGCGCTTTTCCAGTTTCCCGACAGGGCGCGGCGGCGCAATGTTCGGGAAGAACGCGAGGTCGACGGCATTCGGGTCGTCGCTTACTCCAACGGCCCGCTCCGCGTCGGCGCTGTCTTCGGCGGTGTCGCTTTTATCGATAGAAAGGTCTTTCTTCACGATGCGTCGCGGCGCCTGGACCGTTTCCATGTCAATGAACTGAATATTTTCCATCGGTATCAGATCTTCGCTGTTTATCTCCAGCGATTCGCCGGAGAAAAGGAGGAACCCCATAAACAACGCCGACACCAGGAATGAGAATCCATAGGGATGCCTCGATTCCCAGACCACGAATGTTTTCCATATTTTAAGTATCGTTTCCCTCGCTTTCATTGTCGCTTCCATTGTTCACCTCACCGTCCCGGCGGCGTCGTTTCGCGGGGTTCCGACATAAACACTACGTTCAGAAAGTCCTGCTCTTGTAGAATTCCGAGCACCTCGGATATATAGGCGTAGTCGAGGTTTTTGTCGGCCGTGATGGCGACGGGGCGGTCCTTCTCGCCCTGGCGCATGGCAAGGTCGTCGTGCAGGTTTTCCACGCCCACCCGTGTTCCGTCGAAGTAGATGTCGCCGTTACGCGAAATTGTCAGGTACAGGCTGTCCTGTTCGGCCCCCTGGGTGGTCCCCTTCGGCAGAATCACCTCGACCCCCTTGGGGGGTTCGGTGGTGGTGGAAGCCATAAAGAAGATCAGCAAAAGCAGCGCGAGGTCGGCCATCGCCGAGCCTATGGACAGGGGCCGCAGCTTCTTTAAATACGATCCCTTCCTCATATCCGCCCTCCCCTGTCGGCGTTTTTCAGGGAGACCCGGTTCATCCCGCTCTCCCTGGCGACGCTGAGCGTGTCCACAAGGCGTTCGTAGCGGACGCTTTTACCCATGTATATGACCAGAACGCCGTCCTTCACCGCACCGCTCCGCGCGATGAGTATTTTTTTAAATCCGTCCCGGTCCAGAACGGCGCTCTCATACCCGAAACCGTCGTTCCGGGGGTACACCTCGACAATCTGACGTTCGTGGAGCTGGACCGATCCGGCGGTCCTGGAGGGCAGCGAGAAGAATATGCCCTGGCGCAGTACGAATGATCCGGTCACGATGAAAAATATCAGCAGTAAAAAGGCCATGTCGGCCATGGAGGAGGATTCGAACGCGGGTCCCTGGGCCTCCCTGCGTCGCCGTTCGCGGCGGTGCAGTATTTTTACCAGAAGGTTCCGGTTGCTCATGACGAGTGGTCTCCGTTGATGATTTTATCGGAGAGCCTGGGCATGCCGCCGGTTATCGACGCGATGTACTCCTCGGATCGGGTGTACAGGTTCTGAATGGCGTTGGTGAAGACATAATAAAAGAAAAGGGTGGGCGCCGCCACGATCAGGCCGCCGGCCGTGGTCACAAGGGCCACCTGTATGCCGACCGCCACGACCTTCGCGTTGACGGTGGTGGCCGCGGCGATCGCGGCGAAGGCGCTGATCATGCCGATGACGGTGCCCAGGAAGCCGACGATGGGCGCCAGGTTTCCCATTCCCGAAAGGAGGGCCAGTCCCCGCTCGAGCCCGTTGGCGAAGACCTGAAAACGGTTTCTCAAATCATCTTCCATGTCCTCGCGGAATTTCGCCGGCGAGCTTTCCTTCGCGGCCCTGAGCATTTCGTCCAGCCGCTCTTTTTTCCATACGTTGAAGCGGGTGAAGAATATCATTCGCTCGATTATTATGGTCATGGATACCAGCCCCAGGAGCAGTATGAAAATCATAAGCGGGCCGCCCTGTTTGACCGTCGAGAATAGGTTGGTGCTTTCCGTCGCTTCCGTCGGGTCGCCGGCGACTATGGTATTGTCCGCCTGCACCTTCTCGACGGAATTGGCGTCCGCTTCGGGGGACGTATTTTTTTCAAAGGACTTTGCGGTTTCGTGCGTCGGTGCGCTTTTTTCCCGGGCGCCTGCCGGAGCGAACACGGCGGGGACGGCGGTAGACAGCGCCAGTGATACGATAACTGCGATACCGGTACGGGTTGTGCGAGTCATTACGGTTTCCTCCAAAACACGGTTATACTGAGTCCGCTTCAGGCCGAAGCGGGCGGTCATGCGATTTTGGGTGCGTCATATTCTTTACAACACCGAAGTGCCGTAAAATCGTTACCTGAAAAGCGAAAATTTTCCGGTACCGATCAATCAATCGAATACGAAAGGAATTAACCATGAAAAGATTAAAGGAAGATTAAACGAAGATTAAAATCCATTAATTGTTGTGAGTTTTCGGCAAAAAGACGAAAAAAACGGTACCCCGGCCCGGTTCGCTCTCGACTCGTACCATGCCGCGGTGGAGTTCGAGTATTTTTTTTACGATCGCCAGCCCCAGTCCGGTGCCGCCCGTGCTGTGGCTTCGGGAGGCGTCGACCCGGTAGAAACGATCGAACACCCGCGGAAGCGATTCGGCCGGAATTCCCGTCCCGTTGTCGCCGATGCTGACCATCACCTTCCCCGGTTCATCGGGCGATTCCCCGCAGCAGATCGTCACCTCTCCTCCCGCGGGAGTATGCCGGAGCGCGTTGGCCAGCACGTTGAAAAAAAGGCGCTTCAAAAGCCCGGCATCGCCGTCGATGACGACCTGAATGAAGGCGCCGAATTCCAGGGCGACACCCTTCTGCCGGGCGAGAAAACGCAGGCTCTCGCAGCTTTCCAGTATCACCCTGTCGAGATCGATCCGGCCGAACCCGGGGTTTATCCTTCCGGCGTCCATGCGCGACAGAAAAAGGAGGTCTTCGACGATACGCTCCAGTTTTTCCACCTCCTCGAGGGCGCTTTCGAGCGTGTCTCTGTATTCCTCGCCGCTGCGCACCTGCCGCATCGCCACCTCGATCTCCCCCTTCATTATGGTGAGAGGAGTGCGCAATTCGTGCGACACATCGTCGGTAAACTGTTTGGCCTGTGTAAAGGAGCGCTCGAGGCGGGCGATCATTTCGTTGAGTGTATCGGTAAGATCGGCCACTGCATCGCCTCCGCTCGCCGGTTTCAGGCGCAGGGACAGGTCCTCGGCCGTTATGCGCCTTGCCAGGTTGACGATTTCCCGCACCGGATGAAAGGAGCGTTTTACGAACAGGTAGCCCGCCAGCGAGATGATCCCCAGCAGGAGCGGTCCGACGAGCAGCGAGCGTATCAGTACCGTTCTGAAGGTGGTCTGGATGTCCTTCATCGTCATGCCTATCTGTAATAAATACCGCTGGCCGTCGAGGTCCCTGAAACGTATTGACGCAACGCGGATCGGAAAGTCGAGGACGTCGTGCATCGTCTCGATGACGTATTCTTCATGTTTCAACCGGTCAAGGGTTCCCTGGCCGACGGGAATGAAGTGCCTGGCGAGGGAGCGGTTCTTTATGAGCATGATGGGTGCGTCGGCGGGGGACGTGGGGAAGTCCCGCACCTGGCCGTAGGAAGGCCTTAGAAAAAAGTCATAATCGACAAGTCGGTCGAAGTCCTCGCGATAGGTTTCGATATCGGAATAGAAAGGTCCGTGTTTTCCGGAGAGATTCCCGGCCACGCCTCGGGCGTAGTGGGCCAGATTGCCGTCGAAGCGGTCGTTAATGTCGCTGGAAAAAATCGCATGGGAAAAATTCATGTAAACGAACACGAAAAACGCCACGATCATGACCGCCATGGTGGCGGTATACAGCATGATCAGTCGCGCCTGTAATGAAAGCCTCACCCCTTACTCCGAACGGACGGCATTATGGTTTATCCGCCTTCGTGTCCGACAGCATGTACCCGGCCCCCCGTATGGTGTGGATGAGCCGCCGGTTATCGTCGCGGTCTATTTTGTTGCGGAGATGGTGGATGTAGACGTTGACGGTGTTCGTCATGGAATCGTGGTTCATGTCCCAGACATGCTCGATAATCCGCGATTCCGACAAAACGATGCCGGGGTTTCGCATGAGGTATTCCAGCAGGGCGTATTCCTTCCCGGTCAGCCGGATGTCCACGCCCGCCCGTGCGACCCGCCGCCTCGACGGATCCATCTCGAGGTCGGCCAGGCGGAGCGTCGCCGTCCTGTATTCCTGTACCCGACGGAGCAGGGCGCGAACCCTGGCCAGGAGCACGTCGAATGAGAAGGGCTTGGTGAGATAGTCGTCGGCGCCGGAATCAAGGCCGCTGACGATGTCGTCGTTGGAGTCGCGCGCGGTGAGCATGAGCACGGGGGTCGGTTTACTTTTCGACCTGACATGCCGGCATATCTCCAGACCGCTCATGGAGGGCAGCATCACGTCCAGGATGATGAGGTCGTATTCATTCTCGACGGCCCAGTGGGCGCCGTCCTCCCCGTCGGAACATGTATCGACCGCGTACCCCTCCTCCTTCAGACCCTTCTGGATGAAGGAGGCCACCTTTGGATCGTCCTCTACAAGGAGTATTCTCATCGTTTTCTCCGGCGCTGCCCGTTAATAATAACTGCATCCACCGGAGACCGGACGTGTCAAAACCATTTTATATTTTTTTGGAAGTCCCGGGCGGTATTATTCGGCCGTATCCGCATGGTGGTTTGTGCGGCTGATATCGGTATCCGTGATGATTACGCAGTCCCCCTCAGTGCGCCGGAACGCGGTCGCGGTCCAGGCGCTTCTCCCTCGGTATGGACAGGTGCAGGCGCAATATGCTCTCAGGTTTCCAGGTGGCCCGTATCACCCCGCCGTGCTGCATGACGATGCGCTGCGTCAGGGCCAGGTCGAAGTTGAGCTCGCGGTTGCTTGTCGAATAGAAGGGATTGAACAGGAAGAGCGTTTCCTCCTTCTGCATGTCGGTGCGTATGTCGAGCATGAAATCCACCTCGAACGGGGTGAAGTTGAGGCGGGCCTTCAGCCTGCTTTCGCTGCGCGACAGCAGTATGGAGTGGCGCACGAGGTTGTACAGGCCGAGTTTCAGCCTGGCCCGGTCGACGTAGATATGGTATTCGCCCGGGTTTATGGCCGGCGCATCAAACGTCACCCGGTGCTCCAGCGAGAGCTTCTTCCCGTACTCGATCATCTGCCTGAAGAGGTTTACGATGTTTTCCTTCCGGAGCGATATCTCCGATGCGTCCGAGTATTTCTCGACCTGATCGACGATCCGGTGCAGGCGCTCGGTGTCCGAATGGATTATATTGAGAAAATTTCTGAAATTCTCCGGCCGCTCCTCTCCCGCATCGAGCTTTTTAAGCATCAGGTTGGTGTAGCCGCCGATCGAAACGATGGGGTTGCGAACCTCGTGCGCGACGCTCTGGGCGATCTGGCGGAGGTTTTCCATCTGGCTCATGTAGCTCCTGCCAAGCTGAACCAGCAGGTGCTTTTCGCGCCGGACAAGCCTCCAGACCTCGGTTATATCGCGAAGGATGATGAAAAAAAAGTATTCGCGCGGCGAGTCTCCTTCCCAGTGTGCGTAAGTCGATACGAGGAGGCGCACTGCACGGCTCTTCTTGTGATAGACGATCTCGTAGTCCTGGTGGTTGTCGCACGATTGGAAGGCCTGGAAGAGGAAGCGGTACAGTTCGGGGTTTCTGGACTGGAACAGGTTCTTGATGTTGATTTTGTGCCGCGGCCTGATTTTCAGTCCGAGCAAGGTCTCCGCGGCCCTGTTGCGGACGATCACGTTCTTCTGTTCGTCCAGGACCAGCACCCCCTCGTGGAGCCTGTTGATGAGCTCGATGGTGTGTTTGTCGAAGTTCATGTTCGCACCGGAAGCGGGCAGCGACGAACGTATACATCCCGCAAATCCCCGACAGCCCGCCGCTATGATAACGGCGCCGGCGGTGGAATGCAAAAGGATTTTTGACGGCGGCGTGGAATTAATTATTGACGAAAGGGGATGCGACGATATGGGTAGGTGGGCCGCGTTTTCAGCATGGGCCACGGGGAGTGGATGATGGCAAGGATTCTGTCCGGTATACAGCCTTCGGGCACGCTTCATCTGGGCAACTATTTTGCGATGATGAAGCGGATGATCGAATTTCAGCACGAGCACGAGCTGTTCTGTTTTATCGTCAATTATCACGCCATGACGAGCGTGCAGGACGGCGAAACGCTGCGAAAAAACACGCTTGACGCGGCGATGGATTTTCTCGCCCTGGGGCTCGATCCGGAGAAGTGCTTTTTCTGGGTGCAGTCGGACGTCCCCGAGGTGGCCGAGCTCACCTGGATACTCGGCTGCCACACCTCCATGGGGCTCCTCGAGCGCAGCCATTCGTACAAGGACAAGACCGCCCGCGGCGTGACTCCCAGCTGCGGCCTGTTCACCTATCCGGTTCTCATGGCGGCGGACATTTTATTGTACCAGGCAAACCTCATCCCGGTCGGCAGGGACCAGAAACAGCACGTGGAGATAACGCGCGACATCGCCCTTCGATTCAACGGAACCTACGGCGGGACCTTCGTCGTCCCCGAGCCGCTCATCGCCGACGAGATCGCGCTTATACCCGGCGTGGACGGGCAGAAGATGTCCAAGAGCTACGGCAACACCATCGACATCTTCGAGACCGAGAAGGAGCTGAAAAAAAAGGTCATGCGCATCGTGACCGATTCCACACCGGTGGAGGGGCCGAAGAATCCCGACACCTGCAACCTGTTCGCGCTCTATCGGCTCTTCGCCTCCACCGGGAAGGTCGGGGAACTGCGCGGGCGTTACCTCAAGGGAGGCACCGGCTACGGCGAGGTGAAGAAGGAGCTTTTCGGCCTCATCTGGGAATACTTCGCCCCGTTCAGGAATAAGCGCGAGCGGCTGGCCGGCGACCCCGCCGCCGTTATTGAGATACTCGCGAAGGGCGCCGAAAAGACACGCGCCGTCGCGGCGCTCACCCTGGACGACGTGAAGAAGAAGGTGGGGCTCCGGTACCGGTGAGATGACGCTCCAGGCGTCGTTCATACTGCTGCAGATCCTGATCGTTGTGCCGTTTGCCGCGGGATGGGCCCTGCGCCGGCGCTTCGCGCGCCCGGAAGAATTTACTCGGAAACTCATCCTCTATAACCTCATTTCAGTCGAACCGGCCCTCGTTCTCTGGAGCACCTGGGGCCTGGCCCCCGCCCGGGACCTGGCCGTCCTTCCGCTCGCCGGGCTCCTCCTCGCCGCGGCCGGCTGGCTTCTTGGCGTGCCCATCGGCACGGCGCTCGGCCTTTCCGGAAGGCGCAGGACCGCGTTCCATATCACCTCTTCGCTCGCCAATCACGGCTTCACCATGGGCGGCTTCGTGTGCTTCATGCTTCTCGGCGAAAAGGGGCTGGGCCTTTCCTTCATCTTCACCGCGTACTTCATGCCTTTCATCTTTCTTGTCGTGTTTCCCTACGCTAACAGCGCGCGCCGGGGAGGGACCGGATTCGCCCGTCTCGCGCGCGAATTCATCCGCAACCCGAGGAACATGCCGCTGTACGCGATTCTGGTCTCGGTCCTTTTTCACACGCTGGGAGTCCCGCGCCCGGACTTCGCGTTTCCGCTTGAAGCGCTCATAGCAGTCTCCATGAGCGTCTATTATTTTACGCTGGGCATGAGCTTTTATCCCGGAGAGGTGCGCGGCGCCATGCGCGAGAACGCGTGCGTGGCGCTCCTCAAATTCGTCGTCGTGCCCGCGCTCGCGGCGCTCGTCCTCGGGATGTTGCCCCTCGACCCGGCCGTGCGGGCGGTGATCCAGATACAGGCGTTCATGCCGGCCGCCGTCTACTCGGTCATTACGGCCGTGCTCTACGATCTCGACGCGCCCTTCGCCTCGGGTGTCTTCGTGGTGAATACCCTTCTCTTCCTCGCGGTCGTTCTTCCCCTCATCTTCCTGCTGCGGAGTGCGTTCGTCCCGGCGTGAGACTCCGCCCCGTCCAATCCGACCGCGTCCGGGCGCGGCGGTATTTGCCTTGACGTCGGGTGGCGGATTTGATTCATATCGATGAAGTTGCCGCATGTCCCATGAATTACGCCTTACAAAAAGGGTGCACAGTCATGAACCATACAGACGCGGCGTACCTCGAACCCACGGCGATACTCGACAGCGACCATCCCAGAGTGCGCGCCTTCGCCGCGGCGGCCATAAATGGCTCCTCGGGGCGGATTGAGAAGGCCGTGCGGCTGTTCTACGCCGTGCGCGACGGCATCCGCTACGATCCCTATACGCCCTTTCACCTTCCCGGGCATTACCGGGCGAGCGAAGTGATCGCCCGCGGCAGGGGCTACTGCGTGGCCAAGGCGGCCCTTTTATGCGCGTTGGGCCGCTCGGCGGGAATCCCGTCGCGCATCGGATTCGCCGATGTGCGCAACCATATCGCCACCAGGGAGCTCATCGACACGCTCGGCTCGAACCTCTTCGTCTATCACGGCTTCACCGAGTTTTATCTTGAGGGGAAGTGGGTGCGGGCGACGCCGGCGTTCAACCGTGAGCTCTGCGAACGGCACGCCACCGCACCGCTGGAGTTTAACGGGCGTGACGACTCGATATTCTCCGAGTACAACCGCGAGGACAGGCGCTTCATGGAGTATGTCGCCTACCACGATACGTATGCCGACGTGCCCGTCGGCCTCATCATCGCAGAATGGGAAAAGGAGTACGGCGCAAAACGCGTACGGCAGTGGATCTCGCTCCACGAGGCCGCCATGGGCGGCCCCGTGCGCGATTTCGACTCCGAAGAGGTCGTGAAGGGGTAGGGCTATTCGGCCCCGTCGCGGCTGGCGAGGTCCAGGATTAGGAATTTGTGCGTGCCCGCGCGGTTTATGAGCAGAAGCACCTTGGACCGTCCCTTCAGCGAGCCGACCGCTTTGTTGTACGTGTTGACGCTGTCGATCGGACCGCGCTCAATTTCCTTGACGACGTCGCCCGGCGCGATTCCCGCGCGCATGGAGGGCGAGCCGGGCTTCACCTGCGTGACGATCACCCCCGACTTCTCCGGCGAGCGGTACTTGTAGGCGAGATCCTCGTCGATGTCTTTCACCACCATGCCGAGCATGTCCTCCCTGTCGCGGACGTCGCGGTCGGCGACGGGCGGCGTTACGGGCATGGCGCCGATGGTCATCTCGAGCGGGACTGCCTTCCCCTCGCGAAAGACGTCAACCTTCACTTTAGAGCCGGGCTTTCTGACAGCAACGACGCGGCGCAGGTGATTGACGTCGCTTATCGCGACGCCGTCGATCATGGTTATGATGTCGCCTTTGTTAAGCCCCGAGCCCTCGGCGGGCGATTCCTTTATGATGTCCGCCACGAGCGCACCGCCCGTGCCCGCGTACTTGAAGGCTTCGGCGATGTCCCTGGTGACGTCCTGGATGTAGACGCCCAGCCAGCCGCGCGTCACCTTTCCGCCGGCGATGAGCTCGCCCGCAACCTCCTTTACCATGTTGGCCGGGATGGCGAAGCCGATGCCCATATAGCCGCCGCTCTTGGAGAAGATCGCCGTGTTGATGCCGACGAGCTTTCCGTCTATATTGATAAGCGCACCGCCCGAATTCCCGGGATTGATCGCCGCGTCGGTCTGGATGAAATACTCGTAATCGGCCAGTCCCACGCTCTGGCGGCCGGTTGCGCTTACGATTCCGGTGGTCACCGTGTGCGAGAAGCCGAAGGGATTGCCGATGGCGATGACGAGCTCCCCGACCTCGAGCTTCTCCGAGTCGGCCATCTCGATTGCCGGCAGGTCGGCGGGCGCCTTGCCGTCGATTTTAATTACGGCGATGTCCGTGGCGGGGTCGGCCCCCAGCACCGAACAGTTGAACTCCCTGCGGTCCGAGAGGGTTATCCTGATCGACCTTGTGTCCTTTATGACGTGGTGATTGGTCACTATGTAGCCGCGCTTGTCGATGATGACTCCCGAGCCCATCGCCTTGGGCTCGATCTGGTTTTTGAACGGAAATTTATTGAGCGGATTACCGAACATGTCGTATTCGTGCAACTGGTTTTTCGGCATCTCCCTTATCGCTGAGATGTTCACCACCATCGGCATGCTGCGCCGTATGACGGGTATGACGCTCTCGTTGTATTTTTTAAGAAAATTTTCCTTTATCTCCGGCGGCTTCTTCACGGGGGCCTTTTTTTCGGCCGAAAAACCGGCTGCGGAACCGAAAAACAGGCAGGCGATTGCGGCCGCTGTAGTGCATGATCGTAAACGCTTCATTCGTCGTGCTCCTCTCTGGTGCATGCTCTTCCCCGGAGGCGCGCCTTCGGGGGGCGGGGGCGTCCGCTTTCGCGGCTGTCCGTGCCATTCCGGAATGGTGGGTGTATTTCCACGATTTGTAAAGATATTTTTCAATTCATGCCGTGTTGATAACAGGGGCGGTATTTTTATTGATTCGGACGCGTGGCATTTATATACTGCATACAAAACCGGCGGGCAATTTTCCGGGGGAGTGTTATAAAGCGCGCGATTGGTCCTTTCGAATCATCATGCAGTACGGGGAGTCTTCCATGGGTAAAATCACTCGATGCGGAATAGCGCTCTCGTTCGCGGTGCTTGCAGCGGCAGTACCGCTTCGCGGGGGCGCCGCCCCCGCACCGCACGGGGAAATCCTCGCCGCAATACGCGAAAACGCCGTACGCGCATACAGGGCCTACGACGGCGTCGAGTCTCACCGGCTGGGCCGTTCGCACATCTACGATTCGCGCACCGGTGAGCTCGTCGAGTCGTCGGAGGTGCTCATGATTCGCAGGGAGTATTTCCGCAGGCGACCGGAGTTCACCGCGCTGCGCTACATAAAGAACGGCGTGGAGCTGCCTCCCCGGAAATTCGGCTACCGGACGCGCGAACCGTTGCACTTACCCTTCGACGACGACAACGACCTCAATTACAATGAGCGGATCGTGGGGACGGCCGTCATAGAGGGCGAGCGCTGCCATGAGGTCGAGATAATCCCGAAGCGGAAGACCACGCGCCACTTCAACGGCCGCGCCTTCTTCGCGGTGAACGGGCTCGCCCTGCGCTATCTCGAGGGCACCCTGGCGGACAACCCGCTGGGAGTGAAGAGCCTGCGGCTCCGCGTCCACTTTCGAAGCCTCGGCGAGGCCGCGGTGATCGAGCGTGGGGAATACCTCATCGACGTCCACGTGCCCATCCTCTATCCGCACAGGAGGATCGTTCACAGCTTCACCTCGAGCGACGACCGGCTAATCCCGAAAAAAACGGACTGACACGACGCCGCGCGGCTTTTTTTGTTGAAAGCCGGCGTGCGCGGACGATCATATGAACATCGTGCAGGCCATTCCGGGCGTGGTGGTACGGCCGCCCGAATGACCGCGGCGGAGGGGGCGATGATAACATCAGTCTGCGTGTACAGCTCGTCGAGCGACGCCGTCGATTTGGAGTATTTCCGCGCGGCCGCGGAGATGGGTGCGCTCATCGGGGCGCGGGGAATGGAGCTCGTCTACGGCGGGGCGAACGTGGGGCTGATGGGTACGCTCGCCCGCGCCGCGAAGGATGCCGGGGGCCGCGTGACCGGCGTGATCCCCCGGACTTTCAGCGCGCGGGGACTGGCGTTCGAAGCGGCCGACGAGCTCGTCCTCACGGATACGCTGCGTGAACGCAAGGCCGTGATGGAGGAACGCGCCGGAGCCTTCGTCGCACTCCCGGGCGGTTTCGGCACGCTCGAGGAGACGCTCGAGGCGATCACGCTCAAACAGCTTGGAAGCCACGACAAACCCGTGGTGTTCGTCAATACCTCCGGGTTCTATGACCGCCTCATCGACCTGTTCGAGCGCCTTTACGCGCTCTGTTTCGCGAAGGGCGAAAGCCGCTCGCTCTATCACCTCGCTCCGGATCCGGAAGGCGCGATGGCGTACATCGACGGATACAGCCCTGTCGCGCTTCCGGAGAAATGGTTCTGAGGGTGCGCTGCCGGGATGCGTGTCCGCGAACGCGCCGCTTCCCGCTCGGTCCGTCGGGCAGAAATTGTGGTTGATCGCCGTCCCAGTTTTGGAGTACCCTGTCCGGAGAAGACGTGCGGTGGATCCGCAAGCCATGCAATAGCCCATGATGAAAACCGAAAGCCCCTTCACCGACGCCGCCGGACGGCGCATCCGCGGGCGCGACGCGATCGAAGTCAAATACGGCGATCGCTATACCGTCATCCACGACGCCGCGAGCGGCCGCTTGACCGCGGTCGATTTCACCGGCCATCACCGCATTGCGCCCGCGCGCCTTATGCGCTATTGCAAGGTGGTGGAGCTTCGCGACCCGGCTGAGGCGGGGATAGTATGCGCGGACTGATCATCCGCATACTGGGCGTCCTCGCCGCCGCGCTCATCGCCGGGCACTCGTCCGCGCAGGCCGAGTACAAGGAGGTGAGGCTCCAGGGAACGGAGCTCTACTCCGAGCTCTTCCTGCTCGAAGAGCTCGACCTCGCGACGCTCGAGACGGGGCGGGACCACTTCGACGCGGCCTCGCGCAAAATAAACGCATTCTACCATAAACAAGGCTACATCCTCGCTATCTGCTATCTCGTAAAGGAAACCGACACCCATCTCGTACTCCATGTCGACGAGGGGAAGCTTGGCCGGATCGTCTTCCAGCGGCTGAACACGCTCGACACCATTCGGGTGCGCTACGACTTCAGACTGCCGTTCAGGCTCTACAACAAGTATACGGTGCAGGACCGCATCAACCGCCTTAAAAAGAAATACGGATTCAAGAACATCCAGGCCGTCCTGAAACCCACCAGGAGCTATGAGCGGGCCTTCTTCCAGATCGACCAGAAAATCGGCATACCCATCGTCGGAGGCGTGCAGCTTCCATTTTTCAGGGATTTTGACTATCGATATGACCTCGATATAAACATCGTGCGCACTCCGTCGGCCGTGTCGGGCGGGGCGGCCGTGAGCTACGGCTTCGACATCAACTACACCAAGGGGCTCATCCCTTATGCCAAGTACCGCCATCCCTCGCTCATCACGGAGGGCGACCGCCTGGAAGCGGGGACGTCGATGGGAATCTACTACGGCCTGGACCTCGATTTTGCGGCCATCCCCCGCTATACCTTCATCGAGGTCGAAACGAGGTACCGTTTCACCCCGACGCTCGGCGGCTACTTCACGCCGCTTATCAAGGGCAAGGGGCACAACTCGCGCGCCTCGCGCGCCGATCTCGGTCTCTCGGAATACAACTTCACCATCCTCCGCGCCACGGCCGATCCGGGCGTCACCCTGTTAAAGAAGCTCAGCATGTACGCCGGTTATGGCGCCGAGAAGGCCTTTGTCTTCGACAGCACCGTCGATGAGAGCGCCCCGCGGCCGGTTGAAGTCAACAAAGAGACGCAGTTCTGGAACATCGCCGAGGGGTCGATCGTGCTCGACTTCCTGCCCTTCGCCGAGGACGACATCATCCAGAGGAAATTCAACCTGTCGTACAGCCATTATTTCGAGAGCACCGGTATCCATCGGCAGCGCTTCAACGAGTTCCTGTTCGACGGGCGCCTCGATATCGACCTGCCCAACCTGGACATCTTCGCCTTCAGGTTCGATTACGCGCGCCTTACGGGGGATGTGCCGTTTTATCACGATCGTGCGGTGAGCGGCAGGAGTTTCAAGGGGTTTATGGGGAAGGGGTACTACTCGCACGAAATCGCGCGCGTCTCGAACGGGTACATGATGTCGTTTTACCGCGAGTTTTTCTACGCGGGGGTTTACGTCGACGGCGTGCACTTCAAGGGATACGGCCACAATTTCAACAACGACCTCAAGGGCGACCAGTACGGCCTCGCCTCGGGCCTGGCGGGCCATTTCATAGTTTTCGACCAGTTCGAGTTCAATATCTCTTACGGGCCCGACTACCTGTACTCGGATAAATCCTCGCAGATGAACCTGAGCTTCGACCTTCGAAAAAAGTGGTGATGTTTCCCTTCGCCCCTCACTCCCCCGCGAAGAGCGAGTCCAGATAGCGCCCGTACCCCTCAATGCCGCCCGAGCCCAGCGCCTCGACGACACCGGTGCCCACGATGAAACCGCCCGCAAGAGCCGCCGCCGCGCGCGCGTCGTCGGCGCTTCGTATGCCGAAGCCCAGCACCACCGGGACGGCGCTCGAGCGGCGCGCCTGCCGTATTTTCGAGCGCGTCGAGGAATCGAGGGTGAAGCCGCTTCCGGTTATGCCCCGGATCGAGACGAAATAGAGGAAGCCACGCGCCGCGCGCGCGATCTCGCGAATCTGCCCTGGGGTGTTCTCGGGCGTTGCGAAGTTGATGTAGTCGAGTCCCTGTGCGCCGAAGGCGTCGCGGAAGGGCGCGCTCTCGACGAAGGGGACGTCGGGCACAATGACGCCGTCGGCGCCCGCGCGCTTCGAGAGGTCCGCGAAGCGCGCGAGGCCCCTGTTATGGACCGGGTTCGCGTAGGTCATGAAGTAGATACGCTTCCCATCCGGCGCTTTCGCGCGGATATCCGAAACCGACCGCGCGAGGTCGTCCAGCCTGAAGCCGCGCTCCAGCACCGCCTCCGCGGCGCGGGCGATAACGGGCCCGTCGGCCACGGGATCGGAGAAGGGGACACCCACCTCGAGGAAATCGAATCGCTCCATGCCCAGAAGCGCGGCCGCTTTGAAGCGCTCCGCGTCGGGATAGTCGCCCATCAGGTATACGCCGTTATAGCCGTTCATGCCTTTAACGCCTCCTCGATTATTCCCACGTCCTTGTCGCCGCGACCCGAGAGATTGACGAGCACGGTCTTTCCGCGAAGTTTGCGGCGGTTCCTCATGACATAGCCCAGCGCGTGGCCGCTCTCGAGCGCCGGGAGTATTCCTTCGATGCGCGAGAGCGCCAGGCAGGCGTCGAGCGCGTCGCGGTCGGAGCATTCCGCGTAACGGACCGCGCCGCTGTCCTTGAAGAAGCTGTGCTCCGGGCCCACCCCGGCATAGTCCAGGCCCGCCGAGACGGAATGCACCGGGAGCACCTGCCCCTCGTCCGTCTGCAACAGATAGGTGCGGCTCCCCTGGAAAATTCCGGGGCGGCCCCTCCCGAGCGAGGCGCTGTGGTCGCCCGGCGCGTGCGAGCGCCCCCCCGCCTCCACGCCGACGAGCGTGCCGCCGGGCGATCCGAGAAATGCTGAAAATATCCCGGCGGCATTGCTCCCCCCGCCCACGCAGGCGACCACCATGTCCGGGTCGCGCCCCGTTATGCGGCGCATCTGTGAGCGGGCCTCCCCGCCTATCACCGACTGGAAATCACGCACAATCCGGGGAAAGGGCGCCGGGCCGATCACCGAACCGATGAGATAGTGGGTGCGCCGCGCGCTCGCCACCCAGTCGCGCATGGCCTCGCTCACGGCGTCCTTGAGCGTTCGCTGTCCCGATTCGACCGGCACCACCGAGGCGCCAAGGAGGCCCATGCGGTGGACGTTCGGCGCCTGGCGCGCGACGTCCTCGGCCCCCATGTAGACGCAGCACTCCATGCCCAGAAGGGCCGCCGCCGTGGCCGTGGCCACGCCGTGCTGACCGGCGCCGGTCTCGGCGATGACGCGCCGCTTGCCCATAAATTGAGCCAGGAGTATCTGCCCCAGCGTGTTGTTGAGCTTGTGCGAGCCGGTGTGCACCAGGTCTTCGCGCTTGAGGTAGAGTTCCAGGCCAAGCTTCGCGGAGAGCCGCCGCGCATGGTAGACCGGCGTGGGCCTTCCCGCGTAGTCGGCGAGGAGCCGCCGGTGCTCGCGGCGAATGGCCGCGTCTTTCCGGAAATGCCGGTAGGCGGCCTCCAGTTCGTACAGCGCGTTCATCAGGCTTTCGGGGACGAAACGACCGCCGTACTCGCCGAAGTAGCCGCGTTTATCGGGCATGTTTCTCATGATACACCTCACTCAGTGCGTCGAATAATTGCCGAATCTTTTCCTTCGATTTGATGCCGGGCGCGTCCTCTATCCCCGACGACACGTCGATGCCGAAGGGTCGCGCCGCGGTGAAGAGCCGTTCGACGTTCGCCGCGTTTATACCGCCCGCGATGATGGTCTTTTTGACATGCATAAAGCCGCAAAGCGCCCCCCAGTCGAAGGACTTTCCCGTTCCGCCGCCGGAGAGTTCGTCGTAGCGGTCGAGAAGCAGGAGGTCGTCGTCCACGGGCGCCCGGACCGACGCTAAATCAGCCGCATCGCGCAGGCGGTGTGCGTCGATGATCCGGATACGCTCCCGCAGCTTTTCGGCCGTCGCGCGGTCGTACACCTGCGCGAAGTCAAGCCGGGCGCTTTCCGCCAAGCGCGCAATCCCGTCCGCGTCGGTGCCGGTGAAGACGCCCACGCGCAGAATGCCCGTGCCGTCGAGCACCCGGGCGAGCACGCCGGCGCGCTGTGCGCTCACGAACCGTGGCGATGCCGGATGAAACACAAAGCCCGCTGCCGACACCGGAAACTCCGCCGCCGCGGCCAGGTCCTCCTCGCGCGTGAAGCCGCAGAGCTTAACAAACACGGCGCATCTCCCCGAGGAGGACTTGGGGATCGGCCGCGCGCATGAGGGCCGTCCCCACCAGGAAGAGCCGCACGCCCGTATGCTCGCGTGCCCGGCGCACGTCATCGGCCGAATCGATTCCGCTGGCGCAGACGCGCGTGATGCCGTCGGGAACGGCGCGCAGCGTTGCGAAGGCGGCATCGCGCTCGATCGCGAGCGTTTCGAGGTTTCTGGTGTTTACCATTACGATTCGCGGCGAAAGGGCAAGCATGCTGTCGAGCTCGCGTTCATCATGCACCTCCACAAGCGGCGCAATGCCGATGTCGAGCGTGCGGCGGTAGAGCGCGGCGAGGTCGCGCCGCGAGAGCATGCGCGCGACCAGGAGCACGAGGTCGGCCCCGAGCGCCGCGGCCAGGTCGATCTGCTCCGGGAAGCGAACAAACTCCTTGCAGAGCACGGGAACTTTTACCGCGCGCGCGGCGGAAGCCAGATCGTCCCACGAGCCACGGAAATACGTGGCGTCGGTGAGGACGCTGATGGCGGCGGCCCCCGCTTTCGCGTAGCGCGACGCCCGTTCACCGGCCCCGGCATCGGAGATGCGTCCCGCCGAGGGCGAGGCCTTTTTTATTTCGGCGATGATGCCCGTCGCGCCCTCGAGCACGGCCGGGCCGTTTGCCGCGCGCGAACGCGGCGGCGCGGCTGCAAGGCGCGCGCTGATGTCCGGAAGCTCGCGGCGCTTCAGCGCGGGCATTTTTCCCAGGCTGAAGCGCTTAGTGCGCATGGCGCTCTTCCCTGAGTGCCGAGAGCGTGGAGAGCACGGCCCCGCCGTGGATTGCACCCAGGGCCGTCGTGTAATACGACGGGATATCGCCCTCGCCGCGGTGGGCGAAGAGCGAGAGCGCGGCGTTGAGCGCGATGAGCTTGCCAAGGGGCGTTGGCGCGGACGAACCGATGGTTTCGATAAAACGGTCGGCGTTCTCCGCAGCCGTAAGGTTTTTGGGAAGCGTCGATGCTTCCTCGGATGTGATAAAGCGCTCCGGCTCGATGGTAAACGAGCGTACGCTTCGCCCGCTGACCACGCGCACCTCGGTGGGCGCCACGGGCGAGACCTCATCCATGCCGTCCGCCGCCGAGTAGACCACCGCAAAGTCGTAATCAAGCTGTGCGGCGACGCCCGCGTAGAGCGGGAGCAGGGACGGGTGAAACAGGCCGATCGCCTGCCGGCGCGGCGCGGCCGGGTTGGTGAGCGGCCCCAGGTAGTTGAAGATGGTGCGCACGCCAAGGGCCTTGCGCACCGCGCCGGCGAACCTCATGGCGGGATGATAATTCGGCGCGAAGAGGAAGACGAAACCGCGCTTTCGGAAATAGGCGGAGGCGTCGACGCCCGTAAGGCCTATCGGCACATCCAGCGCCTCCAGGAAATCGGCCGAGCCGCTTTTACTCGACACCGAGCGGTTGCCGTGTTTGGCTATGGGAACGCCGAGCGCGGCGAGCGTGAGCGCCACGGCGCTGGACACGTTGAACGAGCCCGAGTGGTCGCCCCCGGTGCCGCAGGTGTCGAAAAGCCCCCTGTCGCCGAGCTCGCAGGGCGCGGCGAATGCGCGCATGGAGCGCACCGCGCCCAGTATCTCCTCCGGCGTCTCGCGCCGCACTTTAAGCGCCACCACGGCCGCGGCGATCTCGATCTCCGAGACGGCCCCCTGGAATATGGCATTGAAAAGCCCCTCGCTCTCGAGGGCCGAGAGGGTGCCCCCCTCGGAAAGCCTTCGTATCTCATGTATCGCGCTCATCCGCATCCTCCTGTAAAATTCCTGAGCATTGTCAGACCGTGTTCGGTCAGGTACGACTCGGGGTGAAACTGCACGCCCCATGCGTTTCGTTCGCGGTGGCGCACCGCCATGATCTCGCCATCGGAGGCGCGCGCCATTACCTCCAAACACGCCGGAAGCGAGTCCTCTCGCGCGGCCAGGCTGTGGTAGCGCACCGCGTCGAACTCCTCCGGCACGCCGGAAAAGAGCTCGCCGCCGCGATGGCGCACGCGGTCCACCTTGCCGTGCATCACTCGCATGGCGCGCACCACTTCTCCACCGAGAACAAGCACCATGGCCTGCATCCCCAGGCACACGCCCAGAAGCGGCGTGCCGTTACTCGTACGGATGATGTCGAGCGTAATGCCGGAGTTCTCCGGTCCGGAAGGCCCCGGCGAAAGAATGATGCCGCGATAGCGGTGAAGATCGATCGACGAGAGCGGCGTGTCGTTGCGCACCACCTCGATCTCTTCGCCCAGCACGCGGAAGTACTCCACCAGGTTGTAGGTGAAGGAATCGTAGTTATCTACCATTAGCAACACGGGCGGCCTCCTCCATATCGTTTTCGCGCGCGTACCGAAGGCTTATCGAAAGGGCGCGCAGCTTGTGGACGATCTCGTCGTACTCGCGCTCGGGCACGCTGTCGTGCACGATGCCCGCGCCCGCCTGGATGTAGCGATGAACGCCGTCGAACACCGCGGTGCGGATGGTGATGCAGGTGTCCAGGCAGCCGTTGTAGCCGATATAGCCGACCGCCCCTGCGTAGACGCCGCGCGCGTGTCCCTCCATGGAGTCGATGAGCTCCATCGCGCGCACCTTCGGGGCGCCGCTCACCGTGCCCGCCGGGAAGGTCTCGCGCAGCGCGTCCACGGCGTCGCGCCCGGGGCCGAGCGTACAGCGCGTAAGGGAAACGAGGTGGATGACGTGCGAGTAGTCCTCGGGCTCCATAAAGCGCTCCACCCGTACGCTCCCTGGCGCGGCGATGCGGCCCAGGTCGTTGCGCGCGAGGTCGACCAGCATGAGGTGCTCGGCGCGCTCCTTGGGGTCGCCGAGGAGCCGGGCGCGGTTCTCGCGGTTTTCGCGCGCCGTCTTCCCGCGCGGCAAGGTTCCCGCTATGGGTTTAAGGAACACCGTGCCACGGTCCACCTTAACGTGGATCTCGGGCGAGCTTCCCACTATGTAGCGCCCATTCTGTTTAAGGAAGAACATGTAGGGCGACGGATTGACCGAGCGGAGCTTGAGATAAAAAAGGTAGGGGTCCACGCGGTCACTGATGTCGGCGCGCATGCTCAGCACCACCTGTATGGCCTCGCCGGCGGCGATCTCTTCCTTCGCGGCGCGCACCTTCTCCTCGAAGACCGCGCGCTCCTCGCGGAAGCTCATGGAAATCGGCTCCGGGCGCGAGGGAAGATACGGCAGGGTGGTGCGCGAGACGCGCGCGATGATGTCGCGCTCCATCTCCTCCAGGCGCCCGGCCGCCCGGAGGTATTGTTCGGCGATCGGCCGCTCCGGGTCCACGTACAGGCAAACGGCCGCATGACTGCGATCCAATCTATTGTCGTACACGATGAAGTCGTCAACTTGAACAAGGAAGGCCGCGGGAACGTCAGCATCACGCCGAACGCTTTTCCGCAGAATTCCGGTCTCGTTCACCAGGTCGTACGCGAAATAGCCGGCCAGCCCACCGTTGAAGCTCCCGAAACGCGGGTATGAGGGCGAGCTGAGGCGGGCCAGGTCCTCTTTCAGGAAGTCGAAGAGGTTGATGCGCCGGCGCGTGCGCACGCCGTCGACCTCCTCATCCACAAAGGGCGGCGTGCAGCACAGCGTGCGGCGCGCCCCCAGGCCGATGAACGAAAAACGGTTCCACGCCCCGCCGGCGCGCGCGCTCTCGAGGAGCACCACCTGCGGCGCGTCCTCGAGCGCCTTCAGGAGCGAAAGCAGCCCCACCGCCGAGAGGTTGAGCTCGCGGTAGAGCGGTATCCGGTTGTGGCGGCGCGCCAGGCGTCGCACGGCCGGCAGCGAAGGATAGAGGGGCGTCATGTCGTTTCTCCTGTGTGCTGAAAATAAAAAGGCCGCGGGATCGCTTGCGATTCCCACGGCCTTTTTGCCCGTAAAAAAGCCGCGGGTGGTTGCCCACCCGCGGCCTGCATTTTCAGATTATGCCATAACCGTGCCGGAGGACAACCCCTTGGTCGTCCACCACCAGCACTGCCTCGCGATGTTCGTTCTCGTTTTCATTGCGCTTGTGTGCGTTCCGGTTCTCATTGACTGCGGGATTATGGGGGATGTATCGTGTGGGTGTCAAGGATTTTTTAGAATTTTTTTTGGGGCGATTGCAAGTAAGCAAGCGAGCTGCAAACATCCCGGAAAACACGCCAGATGCGGCCTCATCGTACAGGCGGAAATAATGGTTTTAACGCTTGATAAAAACATCCCCCCATTGTCATCTTGCAAAATAGTAGTGATAGATAATAAATCCATGAAATCATGTACGCGGTAATAATTGAAATCGATAATCAATAAACCACTGTCCAAATGGTGGAACGACGTCAAAGAACACTACCGGCCCGATGAAATATTGAAATTTCTTCAGAATAACAGGCATATTCTTGAAGATCGCATCTCCCGACTGGATAACAATAAGTACCTGTACAGATGGGTGCACCGATTCTTCTCGCTGTTCTCGGAAGTCGCGGGAATAATCGACCGCGTTTTCTCGCTCGTCCTGCGCCTTCTCCTGCTCATGCCCGTGGTGCGAATCGGAATTCAAAAATATCGGGACTGGATAAACCATTTAAATTTCAGGGAATTCGTCGAGTTTATAAGGGCGAAAATGTACTCTCTCAGACATCCTCCGCACAACGAGGGCGAGATGAGACTCATCGAAGAGATCATGGAGTACGCCTCGAAACATGGTTTCGATTATAAAACGCTGATTCCCGGAGCCCGGAAAAAATACGTTGAAAAGAAAAACCAGTTGATGCAGCATAAATATTTTCAGGAGTTTTCAAAAACGGTGCTCGAAAGGCTTCTCGCCATTCAGTTTTCATTTCACCGCAATATTTTCCCCGTACTCCCCGATTCGGCGTTCTGGCATAAATTCTTCGAGTTCCTTGAGCGCAGAAAAGTCATCGATGTAATCCTCGTAAATAAAAATGAAAAACGCACCTCTTTCAAATCTGGCACATCGGAAGAAATAGCCTCGACTGACGTAATGGGTATTCTGAAACGTTTGACCGCGATCAAAAACGCCGGCCGCCGTATCTTTTTTATCGGCCATCACGAGGGATATCTCGGACCGTATTTTGTACGAAGCGTCATCCGCAAACTCGGGTTCGATACGCTGACGAAAAACTGCAACACGGTTGTTGGCCCAAGAATGTTTTCCAATCTCGTTCTTCGAAACGGCGCGGCAAATGTCGGGAATCTTTTTCTCACCGTGCCATCGCAGAAAACGACGTCAATCCAGACCCGCGGGCTCGCCGAGGAGCTCCGGAAAACCGCGAAACGGACCCAGTGCCTCATAAAGATGCCCGACCCCGGTCTTAAAATGATACTGGAAAACGAATACGCCGACTTCATGAACGCGTTCGTACGGGGCGACGCCAAAAGCTTCGAGATCTGCACCTCCTCGCTCGAACTGGGCGAGCTTCGGGATCTCAGGGCGTTTTTCAAAAAATACGGCTTCCCCGAAACCATGAAAGAGTTCAGCATGGAGGATTACACCCTGTTCAAAAATGTCCTGGGCGAGAGTTTCCTGATCTTCCCCGAGGGCTCGCGCTCCTACGTGGACCCCGACGGTGCGGTGGTGATGAAATACATCAACCCCAAATACTTCGAGGCGTACATGAGGCCGGGCGATTACATAGCCCCCGTCAACCTTGTCGGCGGATCGGACCTCACCCGGGGCTGGCGCCTCAAACGCGCGATGCTCGGCATATCGATGGACGACCCGTTCGAGGTAACGGCCAAAATGCTGAAAAACTTCGAAGAAGCCGGCCTCGCCGTAATGAAAAAAATAGCGGCCCTCCCCAATATAAAAATCGTGCGGTTCAAGGAAGAGATACAGTTCAGATCGTAAGCCGCGGACCGTTTCGACCTCACCCCCTCACCCCCTCACCCCCTCTCCCATTAAGCTCGGAAGAAAGGAGAGGGGGAGTTGACATGATGAGCTTAAGGTTTAAGAGCCCTCGCCCTTCGGGAGAGGGCGCGCCGGCGGCGGGGTGAGGGCGAAACGGGCCCGGCGTCGTTTCGCTCGTCCTCGCCGATGGAAGGCAGTCCGGCGACATGCAGATCGGCGGGCTTCTCTCGCTCGGCGTGTCGAACGCCGACGAAACGGGACCGGCGCCTCGGCCGGGAATTATCTTGACGGCGACCCCGCGCCATGGGGGGACGCGTCGATGGACCCCGGCGCTTAATACGAGCCCGTACTTTATCGCCAAGAGCTTCGCGGTGCTCTACCCGGCGCGGACGGCGGTGTCCGACCTCGAGATGGAGGGCATGGCCTATTTCGCGACGGTGCCGCCGGGCTTTCGTGTCGCTTTGCATTGTTCCCGATACCGCTCGGAATGAATCACTGTTTGCTGCCGTGCGTGGAAAACAACCGGGTATGGTATCGTTCCGCCGAAATCTTTGCGGAATATATAAAAACTGGTTCTTGAACACATGACGCTATTGCTGGAAAAATATAATAAGTTACATAGCGGCAAAACAATCAACCGAACTCGAATCCGCCGCTCTCAGGGCCCGGTCGGAGGGGAGGACCGTTTTAGCGGAGCTTGCCGATGGAAGGATAATCGGTTTCCCGGCGGATCGTTTTGCCATTTTGAAAACCGCCGGCGAAGACCAACTCAGGGAAGTCCCCCTGCGCCCGAATGGATACGCGCTGCGCTGGGAATCGCTTGAAGAAGACATCACGGTGCCGGGCATAATCGCCGGTCATTTCGAGCCGCCCTGATTCATCCTCTAATTCCCCATCCTCCACAAAAACCGCGTGACAATCCGCTCCCCCAGCCGTAGCCTTGCGCGCATGGTGTTCGTAGCGCAATGTTTCAACCGGATAGTCCCGGTATGCGAAAAGTGAACCGGCCTGCGACCCGCCTGCCGGGACAATGCGGATCAGGTGGTAAAATACATTGACATCCGTCGCGACTGATGTACAATAAAGACACCTGAGAAAATGAGTCAAACGCGAGACGTTACATAAACATCTGTTGCGGCCATGGAAATTAAAGAAAAAACCGGCTATTGGACCAACCTTGCCGTCGACGACCTCGACTCGGCCGAGATAATGCTGGAAAAGAAGAAATACTTGCAGTCGGGCTTTTACTGCCATCAGACGATTGAGAAGATTTTAAAGGCGTATTACTGGTACACCAGAGAGCAGGATCCACCCTATACCCACAACCTGATGAAACTTGCGGAGGCCGGCGGCCTGGTAGAGCTGTTGACCGAGGAACGGAAAAGGCTTATGGATATATTGATGCCTCTTAATATCGAAGCGAGGTATCCCGATAACAAGATGGCGTTGCTGAAAACGCTCACTCATTCGAGATCAACGGGACTATACCGGCAGACAAAAGAGATGTTTTTATGGATGAGATCACTGATAGAAAAATAAGGGAATACGCCGATCTTGTCAGGCGCATCATGCCCGTCAGCGCGATCGTTTTATACGGCAGCCATGCGCGAGGGGAAGAGCGCGGGGACAGCGATATCGATATCGCCGTTGTGGTCGACGAGCTGAGAGGGGATTTTCTCGATGTAAACGCGCGCCTGTTCGCCCTGTGTCGCGAAGTGGACGTCGCGATAGAGCCGAAGCTCATTGTAAAAAAGAACAACGCGAGCGGGTTCCTCGAAAGCATCTTGAAGTACGGTAAAGTGATCGATCCCGAATAATCTCCCCCGCCCCGAACAAAAACCGCGTGACAATCCGCTCCCCCAGCCGTAGCCTTGCGCGCATGGTGCTCATCTCGCTCCAGTCCGGAAGCAACGGCAACTGCGTTTACGTGGAGTCCGGCGGCGTGCGCCTCCTCTTCGACGCAGGGATCAGCGGCCGAAGGGCGCGCGAGCGGCTGGCCGCACACGGGCGCGACATCCGCGGCGTCGACGCGCTCATTATATCGCACGACCACGCCGATCACGTCTCATGTGCGGGCGTGTATCACCGCATGTTCGGAGCGCCGCTTCTCGTCTCCGATCGCACGCTCGATGCGGCGTGCGCGAAGTATGAGATGCGACGCCTGAGCGACGTGCGCCATTTCCGGCCCGGCGAAACGCTCCGCTTCGGACACGTACGCGTACAGACCATCCCAACGCCCCACGACGGCGCCGACGGGGCCGCCTTCGTGGTCGATGACGGAAATGTCCGTCTTGCCGTCCTTACCGACCTGGGGCACGTCTTCGGCGACCTGCGTTCGGTCATCGCCTCGGCCGACGCCGTTTTCCTGGAAAGCAACTACGATCCGGGCATGCTCGCCGGTGGGCCGTATCCCGCCGCGCTCAAGCGGCGTATCAGCGGCGCGGGCGGGCACCTCTCGAACGAGGAGGCGGCGGCGCTCCTTGCCGGTTCCGCTTCGTCTGGGCTCAGATGGGTGTGCCTGGCGCACCTTTCGCAGGAAAACAATACGCCCGAACATGCGCTTGCCGCGCACCGGAACGCGCTGGGAAGCGGCGTTGTCCTGCACCTGGCCCCGCGTTACGGCACATCCCCCTTGCTCAAACTCTGAGGACTCGGGAAGGGCCGCGAATCGCCCGCCGGTCTGCCTCTAAAAACGGATTGACCGCGGGCCCGAAGCGTGTGTATACAGCCTGTTATGGCGCCACGGCGCCGATATCATACTGCATGGAGGAAGCACGATGCCGTTTCTATCCTGGAACGATAAATACGCGGTCGGCGTCGCCGAGATCGACGAGCAGCACCGCCACCTCTTCAAACTCACCAACGATTTCCACGACGCGCTGACCGTCGGCTCGGCGAGGCGGAACCTGGGCGACGCGCTCGACGCGCTGGTCGACTACGCCCGCCGCCACTTCGGCTCGGAAGAGAAGCTCATGAGCGAGTGCGCTTATCCGGAGCTCGCGAACCAGAAGATCGAGCACGACCGGCTTACACGCGAGGCGCTCGAATTCAGGGCGCGCTTCATGGAAGGGAAGCCCGTCTCGACACTCGAGTTCGCCAAAGTTCTCTCGGACTGGCTCGTCAATCATATCATCGTAATGGACAAGAAGATCGGCATCTACATCAAAACGAGGGGCGCGAAGTAGCGGTAATCGCAAACACGCCGCGGGTATCGCTCCCGCGGCGTGTCGGTAATAAGCGTCAGGGTGCGCGTTCAGCCCTCCGTCATCAGTATTCCCCGTTTTCGACCGGGAATTCGTATTCGGATGCCGGCTTAACCGGAAGCAGCTTTTTGTAAATCGCTATCGAGATAAATCCCGCCACGTACATCCACAGGCCGAAGATCGCCGAGGTGAAGAACATCGAGCTGTAGAAGTCGCCCATGTAATCCTGAATGAGAAGAGCGATCGCCATGGCGAGCGAGGCGTTGCGCAGTCCCGTCTCGAGCGAAATGGCCCTGGTCTGATAGTTGTTGATGCCGATGAGCTTCGGAATCACGGCCCCGAGGAGCATTCCCATCAGCGTCAGGACGAAGACCATGGTGTAAAACGCGAATCCGTAGCGCTCGGTGTCGGAGAACATATCGAGGTTGCCGAGCAGCCCCGCGCCGATGAGGAAGAGGAGCGCGATGACGCCAAGCGCCGAGAAGAAAGGCGTCGCCTTCGTCGCGAAGTTCGGCCAGCGGTTGCGGACCGACATGCCCACCGCAAGCGGGACGATCACCAGTATGATGATGGTCTGGATGACCATTTTCACCGGGATGCTGACCTCGGGAACATGAGCGCAATAGACCGTGAGCAGAAGCGGTGTGAAGAAGATGGAGAGCACCGTCGAGAACGAGGTGAGCGAAATCGAAAGCGCGAGGTCGCCCTTGGCATAGTAGGTCATGAGGTTCGAGGTGACCCCGCCGGGGCTCACCGCGATGAGCACCATTCCGACGAAGACGAAGGGGAATGCCTCGTAAAAACCGAGCGCCCTGCCAAGCCCGACGGCGACAAGCGGCATGATCGCCCACTGTAAAAACGCGCCGGCAAGCATACCCTTCGGTTTCTGGAACACGATCTTGAAGTCCTTCATGGTAAGAGTGAGGCCCATGCCCAGCATTACGAAAAAGAGCATGAGGACGATCGATATCTTGAATATCCTGTCCAGAGGGAGCTGTTTGGGCTTCTCCATGAAATGGGCGAATAAGTAGGTCTCGCCGTCCACGGTTCCCTTTATGGTCTGGATCTTGAACGTCAGCCTGTCCTCGAGCATTTTTTCGAGGTTCGCGTAGCGCGACGCTAAGCCCTCTTTTTCGAGTGTTTCCTTCGACGGTACGGCGAGGATGAAAAGCTCTCCCTTGATGCTGCGCACCAGAAAGATGCTGGTCGCATCACCGGTCACCGTGGCCGCGCTTGCTTTTAAAAGCCTCAGGTGGCCCTGAAACTCGGTTTCGTTCGCGTTCCTCCAGTCCAGCTTCCTCGACGCCTCGTTGAGCTTCTTGATGAGCGTCAGGTCTCCGGTGCCCTTTGCGGCTATGGAAAGGCGGCGGTACATATCTTCGTCGGCGTATGCGATGGATGAAACGAATAGCGCGATGACCAGCGCCACCGTCGCTCGAATGGCGGTTGCGGCTCTTCCGCCTTTTAGACCGGTTTGATTCATTATCCAACCCCCTGTTGTTTTTATCTGCCCGTCTCTCAGTCGCGGCGGGCCGCGATAGAGGTGATGTACAAGACGCCGGCCGTCCGTGTGTCCCCGGATCGTAAAGTGATTTGTTCAAAAGACCACCTGCCGAATTTCTCCGGCCATGGCGGAATATCCGTACGCCGTTTAGCGTGTCCAAAGAACAAAATTTACATGAAGACGACACACTGTACACATATAACCTTATCGAGAATGTGTCAATTATTTATTGCGGGACCGGCCTCGCCTCTGAAATACTATTTGCATTAATAATCCGGCGCTTCCATAATCAGGTATCTGGTGTGAGAGAATCAAATGACCGGGAAACGATATATCGCCGCGATTGCGGTACTGGGCCTTGCCGGAATGGTGTTGCATGACGGGTGTTCCCGCGGGGACAATGTCAAAATAGCCGTCATGACCAGGCTCCAGTCCGGGTCCACCGTAGGGTCGAGCGAGATCAACGCCTGCAAGCTCTTCCTTGAAGAGCGCGGAGTGCGGAACATCGAGATCGCGCCTTTCAACGACGACTGGGAGCCAAGGCGGGCCCTCGAGGCATATGCCGAGATGCGTTCGCAGGGTGTACGGATACTGATTACCAGCCACGTCTCCACCTGCGCGCTCGCCCTGCGGGAATCGATAAACAGGGACCGGGTCTTCACCATGGTCACCGGCTCGGCCACTGAAGAGCTCTCGGGAAGCGACGATTATATATTCCGCAACGTGCAGGACGTCCGCACCGAGCAGAAGAGCATGGCCGAATACGTCAACGGCCTTCCGGGAGGGGCGCTTCTCGTTATCCGCGATACTGACAACCATTCATACACCACGCCGGCACTGGGGTATTTCCTGGCGGGTCTTAAAAAGCACTCGGTCCGGGTGATCGACTTTTCGGTCTCCTCGCTCGATACGGCGGCGCTCGAGGGCGAAATACGAAAACGGCCCTTCGATAACGTTTATATGCTTGTGGGCGGATACAAGGTGGTGGCGGGAACGATCGCCCAGATGGCGAAAAAGGCGAGCCCCGGCGCCCGGATACTCTTTACCCCCTGGATGAAGACCCCGGCCCTTCTGCAAACGCTCGGCGGCGCCGTGAAGGACGCTGTTATGCCTTCGCATTACCCGCCCCGGGGCGAGTCCAGGGCCGTCGACGAGTATGTGACCGAATTCAAAAAGCGTTTCGGCTACGCCCCCACGTACATCAGCCTGAACGTCTACGCGGCCCTGGAGATACTTTCGGCCGCGGTCGCGGAGGGAAACACGACACCCGATGAAATCAAATCCTATATTCTCGAAACAAAAAGGTTTGAGACCAGGTTCGGCCCGGTGGTCTTCGATGCGTACGGCGACGTCACGAGGCCGTTGTACTTTATAACAGGTCTCGAAAATGAATTTTAGGCCGATGCGCTCCATACGAAACATCTTCGCAGCGCTCGAGGGCGTCACTCTGGTTGTCGCGATCCTCTTTGTGGTGGTGCTTTTCCGCCTCATTGGGGGCGAGATTAAGAATTCTTTTCTTAGAGGCCAGGCGCTCGATGTAGACATGGTCGAGACGACCATCATGCGTTTCATCGAGGAGAACAGAAGCCTGTTCGCCGTTTTTGTCGGCATACCCGACAAAAACACGTCCTCCACGCTCCTTGACAATTTTACCGATATATATTACTGCGATACCGGTTACGTCATTACCCGTATCGTCAAGAAAGAGCCGGGAAGCCCGATTTTTCCCGGTTACGACCTGGGCGAAAACATGCTCTCGGGAATGCTCGCGAAGATCGACGGCTCAACGCCGGTTGTTTCGGCCGTGTTTCGCTCGCCCGAGGACGAGCGGCTGAGCGTCTACGTGGGCGCGCGGACGGGTCCGGGGTATTTGGTTGGCAGGATCGGGTTCGCCCCTCTCAACTCGGCGCTTCAGAGAATCGCGGATCACAGCGGCAGTATCGTGATCATCGCCACGGAGGACGGTTATATTCTTTCGAGTTCGGGAAACCCGCTGAACATCCATATATTGCCCGACGGAGAAAGCAGCGAGATGAACGTCGCCGGGGTCGATTACCTTTACATGCGCAAGCACAGCCAGGCACTCGGCAAAGACATCGCCATCCTCACGCCGGGCAGCACGGTGTACGCGCTTTTAAACAGCGTAGAGCGTTACTCGCGCCTGTTCATCATACTCTTCGCGCTGATAATACTCGCCAAGATCGTCGGGCAGACGGTGCTGATCATGCGCCCCTTCGACAGGTTCAGCGCCCTCATACGGCGCTGGGAGCCCGACGCGCCGGCCACCGAGGTCCCGCCGGAATTTTTTCAGTACGAGGAGATCGCTTCGCTCTATAAAAGCTTCAACGACAAGTCGGAGCAGATACATGACGCGGTGAAGGCGCTCCGGGAAAGCGAGGGGCTCCTTAAAATTCAGCGCGATCTCGGCATGGCGCTGGGAAGCGCCGCGGAGCTCGCTCCGGCGGTCGAGCTCATACTCGAGGCCGCGCTCAGGATCGAGGGGATTGACAGCGGGGGCATCTATCTCGTCGACGAAGAGACGGGTGCGGTCGAGCTGGCGTGCTCCGCCGGCCTTTCAATTGAATTCATGAACGCGGTGAAACGGTACGACGTTGATTCCCCGAACGCGCGCGTTGTCATGGAGGGGCTGCCGCGCTATCTCGAGCGTCACGAAATCGGCGATAATACGCCGGACATAACACGGCAGGCGACTGTCTTGCGGGAGGGACTAAAGGCGCTTGCCGTGGTGCCGGTCCAGTACCGGGGCAAGAGCATCGCCTGTATAAACCTTGCCTCCAGGAGCGTCTCCCTCATCCCGCAGTCCTTGCGCGACACGCTCGAGTCAATGGCCTCCATGCTGGGTAGCGCTATCGTCCGCATACAGAACCAAGGCCGGGTGGCGGCCTCGCTGCGCGAAAAGGAAATCCTCCTTAAAGAGATACACCACCGGGTGAAGAACAATTTCCAGGTGATAATAAGCCTGCTCAACCTGCACTCGAATAACATAAAGAACGAGGAGCTGCTGCGGCATTTCAACGATTCGCGCAACCGCATCCGCGCGATGGCCCTCATCCACGAGAAGCTCTACCAGTCAGGCGATTTCGCCAACGTAGACTTCGCCGCGCACATGGAGACGCTCGCCTCGGAGCTCTGTTCGCTCTATTCCTCTCCCTCGAATCCCGTCGCGTGCAGGTTCAACGTCGAGCGGATCAACATCCCGATCGATCTCGCCATTCCCTGTTCGCTCATCGTCAACGAGATCCTTTCCAACTCGTTTAAATACGCGTTCCCCCCTTCGTGGGGGGGGAGCGCCGAAATACTTCTAAAAATGCGCGGGCGGGAAGACGGTTCGGTCGAGCTTGAAATATCGGATAACGGCGTCGGAATCCCGGAGGGCGTCGAGATGGGGGCGGCCGATGCCCGGACGCTGGGCCTTTCCCTCATCGGCCTCCTCGCCCACCAGATAAAGGCGACGCTCGAGCTTGACAGGGCCGGCGGAACGCGCTACACCATCGTTTTCCGGGGCGGGGAGTAGCGCGAATTTATTTGTTGATTATTCACGGTTCGAATGTAGCATCTGCGTATCTTCTCCGTGATTTACGTCCCCGGCGGTCTCCGGTAATCGCGAAGGTAGCGGACCCTCCGGGCAACTCCACCGATTAAGGGGTATTCCATATGGCGACCGTTGCGAGGGCCTCGAAGAAGGAGATTTTCGGCTGGGCGATGTTCGATTTCGCCAACTCGTCGTACACCACCGTCATCGTCACCGTGGTCTTCAGCGTCATCTTTCCGCGGCTCATCGTGGGCGACGCGCCCGAGTACCGCACCGGCAATCTGCTCTGGAGCCTCTCGCTCTCCATGAGCTATTTCCTGGTGCTGCTCTCCGCGCCCGTGTTCGGCGCCATCATGGACTACACCGCCGCCAAGAAGAGGTTCCTCTTCGCGGCGACCCTGCTGACGGTGCTTGCCACATCATCACTTTATTTCGTGACTCCCGGCGCGGTGTATCTGGGGATGTTTCTCATCGTGATCTCGAACATCGGCTTCTCGCTCTCGGAGTCGTTCGTATCGAGCTTCCTGACCAACCTCGGGCCTCCCGAGGACCTTGGCAAGATCTCCGGCTACGCTTGGGGCTTCGGCTATTTCGGAGGCCTTTTTTCGACGGCGCTGGTGATGTTCGGGCTCGGCGCGATCACCATGGAGAACTTCCCAAGCCTTCGCTTCGTCGGTCCCATTACAGGCGCCTTCTTCCTGCTGGCGGCCATTCCCACCTTCCTGTGGGTGCGCGAGCCCGGGAAGCCGCGGACGCTTCCCGCCGGCCGCAGCTACGTCGGTATCGGTATCGAGCGCATCCGCAAGACCATCGTCGACATAAAGGATTATCGCGACCTCGCCATCCTTCTCGGGTCCTTCTTCTTCGCCTATGCGGGACTCTCGATCGTCATAAGCTTTGCGTTCATCTACGGCGACCAGGTGATCAAGTGGACGCCGCTGACGCAGATGCTCATGTTCGTCATCACGCAGTTCACCGCGGCCGGCGGCGCGTTTTTCTTCGGCCTCCTTCAAGACCGCTGGGGCCCCAAGCGCACCTTCATGCTGACGCTCGTGCTGTGGGTCATCGCCGTCACGCTCATCTACGGGGTCGACGACGTTACCGGCTTTCTCAACGGCCTCATGGGCACGTCGATCGAAACGCAGAAGATGTTTCTGGTCGTGGGATCGCTCGCGGGCCTCGGCCTGGGCGCCACGCAGTCGGCCTGCCGGGCAATGGTCGGAATCTTCGCGCCCGAGTCCAAGTCGGGCGAGTTCTTCGGCCTGTGGGGGCTTACCGGCAGGCTCGCCGCGATCTTCGGCCTCATGGGACTGGGCTTTTTACAGGTGTTGTTCGGGCTGAAGAACGCGGTGCTGTTGTGTTCGATATTCTTTGTCATCTCGATCTGCGTGGTCTTCTTCGTCAACGAGAAGCGCGGCCGTGCGGCCGCCGTTGAGCACGAAGGCGAGTGATGAACCTCTCGGTCATGGGCGTTTCCGGGAGCCCCGTTAAGAACGGCAATGTCGAGCTTTTCATGCGCGCGATGCTCGGCGAGGCGGCGCGGCGCGGCGCCTCGGTCGAGGCCGCGCACCTCTCGCGGCTCGACGTCCGCGACTGCGTGCACTGCAATTTCTGCCTGCGGAAACAGGAGCCGGGCCGCTACTGCTCCATCAAGGACGACGCGCAGGGACTCTTCGAAAATGCCGAGCGCGCCGACATCCTCCTGCTCGCAAGCCCGGTCTATTTCATGCGCACGAGCGGCCGCATGGCCTGTTTTCTGGACCGCCTGCGCGTCTTCGTCTTCGGAAACGTCGCCGGCGGAAGGATGCGCGACAAGATCGGCGTGAGCGCCGCGGTGGCCTGGGCGCGCCACGGCGGGTTCGAGACCACGCACCTGTCGCACCTGTACGCATTCCTCACCCTCGAGATGATACCCGCCAGCGCTCACGATTCCATAAGCCCGCTGGGCGCCTCGGCCGTGGCGAGCAAAGAGGGCGCCGGGGGATTCGACCCGGAGGTGCGCCTTGGCGCGGAACGCGACCTCGCGGGCATCGAATCCGGCCTGGCGATCGTCGCGCGCGCGATGGATCTCGCCGCGGTGATGAAGCGGGGAATGTGTTAGGCCCCGCCGAAGGAATAATCGCATGAAACTCACCCTGCCATACGGGCGAACGGGGCTCGAACTCGAGCTTCCCGATTCAGTCACCATCATTCGGGGAGCGGGCGCAGCGGCGCTTCCCGATCCCGTCCGCGCGCTTGCCGCGTCGCTCGAAAAACCGATCGAATCCGCGTCCCTGCGGGACCGAGTGAAGGGTAAAGACCGCGTGGCGATTGTCCATTCCGACATCACCCGCGCCACGCCGAACGGCCTCATCCTGCCGCCCATCCTCGAAGTCCTGGCGGCGGCGGGCGTGCCTGAACGTAATATTACGCTGATCAACGCCACCGGTATGCACCGGGCGCAGACCGACACGGAGCTGCGCTCCATGCTGGGCGACGATATCGTCGCGCGCCATAAAATCGTCCAGCACGACGCGCGTGATACCGCGATGCTCGTCCGTGCGGGCGCCACCTCTTCCGGAAACGAGTTGTACCTCAACCGCGCATGGATGGAGGCGGATTTCCGCATAGCGACCGGCTTCATAGAGCCGCACTTCTTCGCCGGGTACAGCGGAGGCCCCAAGGCCGTATTGCCGGGTGTAGCCGGAGAGTCGAACATCCTGTACAACCACCGCGCCTCGAACATCGATCATCCGCGCGCGACATGGGGCGTTACCGACGGCAATCCTGTATGGGAGGAGATGGCGGAAGCGGCACGAATCGCGCGTATGGATTTCCTCGTAAACGTTGCGCTGGACGGCGCCGGGAATATAACCGCGGTATTCGCGGGAAGCCCGGAGGCCGCGCACCGGGCCGGTTGCGCGCACGTTCGAGCGCACGCCATGGCGGTCGTCGACGCGCCGTTCGATATCGTGATAACGTCGAACAGCGGCTATCCGCTCGACCAGAACCTCTACCAGGCCGTGAAGGGGATGAGCGCCGCCGCCGGGGTTACGGCATACGGCGGCTCGATCATTCTGGCGGCCGCCTGCGAGGAGGGCCTGCCCGAGGGGAGCTGTTACGACCGGCTGCTCTCGCGCTTCCGCGACCCCGAGTCGTTCCTTACGGCGCTCGAGGACGGCGGCGTTTACGAGGCCGAGCAGTGGCAGGTGCAGGTGCAGGCGAAGATTCTTTTTAAAAACGAGGTGTTTCTCTACAGCGACGGACTCGCCGATTCCGAGATCGAGCGGGCGATGCTTCGCCCCTGTGCCGATATCCCATCAAAGCTTGCCGAGCTCCTCAAGCGCTACGGGGAGCGCGCACGCGTCGCCGCGCTCCCCGACGGGCCGCAGTGCATACCGTATGTGCGGTAGTTTGTTAAATTTATATTAGAGTTGTTGAGTAACTGGGAATGAGGGCCGTTTTACAAGTCTATTCTAAATAAAGCCGATCTCCGGTTCGGCTGAACGGCAGCGCGCGGGGAAAAGGCTCCGAAGCCTGCGGAACTCGGACAGAGCGGGGAAGACTCGGACAGAGCGGGGAAGACTCGGACAGTCCTCGGCTTCTCCGCCCTTTTCCCCGCGCGCTGCCGTGGCATGTTTGAATTAAAATGACCCAGCCGACCTCCATCAGTCGACAAGGCCGAGCGGTCTGCCGTATGCCATGTTCCTCCCGCGCGGACTCCGGGGCGGAAATTTTTAATCGAAATTTTAGAACATCAGGTACCCCTGCACCAGCAGAAGCTGGCCGGCCAGGTAGGTGCTCATGGTGTACACGCGCTCGTTCGCGATCTCGCGGGCGAACTTGTTGTAGGCGTTGATGATGTCCGAGACCATGAAGACGAAGGAGCCCGCCATCGCCGTAAGCACTCCGCCGAGCAAGGCCGATCCCATGGGAAGCACCGTGGCGGCGCCCATCGCCACGAAGATGACGGTGTAGGCGAGTATCGCTTTTTTCATCGCGCCAGCATGCGGCCCTATGAGCCGGTAGCCGAACACGCCCGTGGCGATATAGGGAACAAGGAGGAGCCATGCGGCCGCCGGGAACCTTTCCATCCCGGAAATATACGACGCGAAGACGATGATGTAAAAAACGTGTCCCAGCAGAAAAGCCACAAGCCCCGGCCGGAAGTAGCGCCGCGTTTTGTCTGGATCGGGAACCATCAGGAAGATGTCGCCCAGCCAGCCGAAACCTATCGCCGCGAGCATGAAGCCGTTGGGCGCCTCGGTGGAAAACAGGTAATAGAGCGCGAGCGCGGGCATTAGCAGGGGTTTCACGAAGTAGCGCCCCGGCATGTATTTGAATCCTTCGCTTACAACGTGCGCCGCCGCCAGCGCGATGAATACCACAAGTAAAACGGTTGGCGTCATTGAGGCACCTCCTTGTCTCAGGGTGTCGATCCGCTTATTAACGAACATCTACTTCTTTAGATCAATTCTTTTTCACTTACGCCGTTGTACCGCCCGCGGTGAATCGTCATCGAACGGCCGCTTCGAGACAGGGCCCGGTCGCGCTGTTCGCGGGCCGATCAGGCCTTTTTAAGCGCCTCAATGAGCTTTTTGAGATGCCGCTCGGTCGCGCGGATGATTTCCTCGGACGCTACGTCATCATGGTATTGCATGATGTCCTCCACAGTCAAGTGTAGTTTATTTCCGAACCTTCATGGCCTGCCGCTCTCACGCCGCGGGAAATATACCACCGGAAACGGGGGCCTTACACTTAATTAATCGGCAGGGGCGGAAAATCATAATTGACAAAAAATACACTAATATTATTTTACAACATACAAGCATATATAATGATATATAAAAATACAGTCATGCCCATTGGGGCGACACGTCGCATATTGATCTATGATAAGCACAGGAGGACGCAATGGCACTCAATCCGCTCGTCGATTCACGTGATCTCCGCTTCACCCTCTTCGAACTGCTCGAGGTCGACAAACTTACCGCGCTTCCGAAGTACGCCGACTTCGACCGGGGCATGTTCGAGGACGTCATTGACCTGGCCGAAAAGATCGCCGTGGAGCAGGTATACCCAATAAGCGCCGAGTCGGAAAAGCAGGGCGTTAAATACGATCCCGCCACCAAAAAGGTGACCGTGCCCGAGGGATTCAAGCCGGCGCTCAAGGCCTATAACGAGGCCGGTTTCATCGCAATACCCGAAGACCCGGAAATCGGCGGGATGGGAATGCCCGCCTGCGTCGCCATTGCCGCCAGCGAGATCTTCACCGCGGCAAGCCTGGCCTTTACGACGTATCCGGGCCTCACGCACGGCGCGGCGATGCTCATCGAGAGCTTCGGCAGCGACGAGCTTAAAAAGCAATTTATCCCGAAGATGTTTTCCGGGGAGTGGGGCGGTACCATGTGCCTTACCGAGCCGGACGCGGGCTCGGACGTTGGCAACCTCAAGGCGAAAGCGGTTCGCCAGGCCGACGGCACCTTTAAAATCACCGGGCAGAAGATATTCATCACCTCCGGCGACAACGACGTCTATTCGAACATCATCCACCCGGTGCTGGCCCGCATCGAAGGCGACCCGCCCGGGACCAAGGGCATCTCGATATTCATGGTGCCAAAGTTCCGCGTAAAGTCCGACGGAAGCCTTGGCGAGTTCAACGATGTCGTCTGCACCGGTATCGAACACAAGATGGGCATCCACGCCTCGGCCACCTGCACGCTCTCCTTCGGCGACAACGGCGACTGTATCGGCTGGATCCTCGGCAAAGAGCGGCAGGGCATGAAAATCATGTTCCAGATGATGAACGAGGCGCGCCTTGGCGTGGCCATGCAGGGCCTCGCGCTCTCAACCACGGCATATATGCACGCGGTCACCTACGCGAAGAACCGGATACAGGGCGTGCACGTAACGCAGATGCTCAACCCCGACGCGCCGAAGGTCTCCATCAGCCAGCACCCCGACGTCAAGCGGATGCTGCTGTGGATGAAGTCCCATGTTGAAGGCATGCGGATGCTGGTCTACTGTCTGGCGCACAATATCAACCTCATGCACGTGCTCGAGGGCGACGCGATGAAGGAGGTTCAGGGCCTTGTCGAAATCCTCATCCCCATTTGCAAGGCGGGATGCACCGACAGCGCGCTCTATGTCACCTCCGAAGCCGTGCAGGTCTACGGCGGCTACGGCTACTGCTCGGACTATCCCGTGGAGCGGTATCTGCGCGACGCAAAGATAACCGCCATCTACGAGGGCTCTAACGGCATCCAGTCCATGGACCTCACCATGCGAAAAATCCTCATGAACCCGGAGCAGTTCAACTTCACGACCTGGAAGAAGCGCGTGGCCGAAACGGTCGCGAAGGCGAAGGGTGTCGTCGAGGACAAGTATATCAATGTAGTGGAAAAGGGCATGGCGCGGCTCGACGAGGTGATCGAGTCGCTCAAGGCCGATATGGCGGGCGGCAAATTCCTCAACATCTTCGCCAACGCAACGCCGTTGCAGCAGGCCATGTTCATGATGTCGCTCGCGTGGGTGCACCTGTGGAGCCTCACCATCTGCATGCCGAAGATGAAGGGCCTGGTCGGCGACGCAAAGGGAGAGGAGCGCGAAAAGCTCCTTAACGACAACGCCGAGGCCGCTTATTATTCCGGGAAGGTGCTCTCGTCGCAGTTCTACCTGGGCGCCGAGTTCCCCAAGTTCTTCGGCAGGGCCGACGCCATACTCTTCGGCGAGATGTCCCCCGTCAAGGCGTCCGACGCGGTCTTCACCGGTGCGCCGCTCGAGTAGGATGCATCCTAAAATCATGCCGATAACAAAGGCCGTCCCGTGAGAGCGGGGCGGCCTTTCCGTTCTTGTATCAGCGAAAAACCGCGCCGGATAGGGGTGTCGGAGTATTATTTCCCGATTTTTCCTTGATTGATTCACGGTATATGTGTACACTTAATATGTGTAAAAGGAGGTTCCCGATGCCCAATATTACGCTGTCGCTGGACGAGGCCCTGTTAAATAAAGCGCGGGAACTGGCCCGCCGCCAGTCCACGAGCCTCAACGGTCTCGTCCGCGCGCTGCTCGAAGAGCGTGTTTCCGGGGAAAAGGAATTATGGCTTGAGGACGTGTTCGCGAGGACCGACAGCAGCCGTGTCGGCTCGCACGGGCGCAGGTGGAAGAGGGAAGACCTTTATGAAAAATAAGGTCTTTCTCGATACGAATGTGCTGGTATATTCGATCGATTCCGATGCCCGCAAGAAGAGGGATGTGGCCAGGACCCTGCTCGGGAACGTCTTTAAAGAGGGAAATGGATTTCTCTCCACCCAGGTGCTTCAAGAGTTCTTTGTCGCGGCGACCCGAAAGCTCGGCATGGAGCCGCTCGAGGCGAAGGAGCTTATACGGGCCTGGGGGCGCTATAACGTGATCACTGTCACCCGTGAGATCATCGAAGAGGCGGTCGATATTTCAATACTCAACCGGCTGTCGTACTGGGACGGAGCGATTATCGCCTCGGCCCGGGCCGCCGGGTGCGGTGTTCTCTATACTGAAGACCTCAGTCACGAACAGGTGATCGGCGGCGTGCGGATTGAAAATCCCTTTGCGTGAAGCGATCGACGGTCACGCGCTTTGAGCAACTCATTGCGCGCCGGAAAGCGGCGCATACCCTAAAACTTCGACAGGACCGGCTGTGTATAGTTGAATACAATCGCGAGGAGCTGCCACCCGAAGTAGCCGATGAGGACGACCAGGAGCGCCATCAGCCCCACCTGCATGCGGTCGATGTACCTCTCGGGGAAGGCCTTTCCCATCCGGTGAAGCACATACGCGATAAAGACCAAGTAACTCCCGAGACCGGTACAGCCCCCGAGTATAAAGATAAGCTTGATGGGCGCGGTGATCTCGCTGAAAACCGACAGATCGATAAAGAGCTTGAATCCTATGACCCACCAGATGATAATTCCGGGATTGGTTATGGCGATGCTGAACCCGGTGAGAAATGAAAAGCGCTTTTTATAGACGAGCGGCGAATCCCCGGGATGGCAGACGTGGCGGAATTCCCGGTACGATCGGTACAGCAGAAACGACAGAACGAGTACGCCCAGCGAATAGATGATGATCTGCGACTGCTTGAGCACGAGGAAGTGCCCGATACCGAAGAGCGTGAGCGCGCCGTAAATGAAGTCCGAAGTCACCGACCCCGCCGCCACGGCGAACGCGGGAAACAGGTGTCCGTTTATGGCCCTCCTGGCAACGTCGACCTGCACGGCGCCAACGGGTATAGCGGACAGGAAGCCAAGGAACATGCTGAATCCGATCAGCACGGCGAATTTCGAACAGATGATCCAGTTCATGGCGCAATCCGCATTTGTATCCCTTTTAACGGGGATTTGTCAAATAAAAATATACCTCGCGGCGTCGATTCAAGCCGCTTTAAGTTATTTAAGTTGTCAAGGAGGCTATTTGTTTTATGTGCGATAAATCCCGCATATGTTACCTATCCGGGAGTGCTCCGGTTCCCCGCCGGGAGAGCTTTTTTCTCCGTCTCTACCGTAAGGAGTGTCGGCTATCTGCGGGATTCGTGGCAACTCCGGCATACAATGAGACGTAGAGGTTTTTGTTTTGGAGTATATACATTCAAAGTAATATAGTGGGGATGCATTACGGTGATCATACAACGGTACTGGCGGGTCGCGGTGATAATTCTCGCGGCCGGAGTTTTCCTGGCGTCGCATTCGCCGCCGGGCGCCGAAGGTTTTGACGAGGCGGCCTGGAGGGCGAAGGTGCTCGGGGCCGAGCCCGCGAAACTCAGGGGGCCGAACATCGAAAACGGGCGTTTTCTGAATCCGTGGATGCCCATGGAGCACGCCGGTTTTTCCCGCATGATCAAGTGGCGTCTGACCCGAAAGGCGGAGTATAGCGATGAGGAAAAGAAGCATCTTCCGGTGATCCAGAACGGCGCGCCGCGGAGAATCGCCGCCCTCAATGGTAATGATTTCATCCTCTGGGTCGGACACGCGAGCTTTCTCATCCATTCCGGGGGCGAGTACTGGCTGACCGACCCGGTCTTCTCCAAACGGGCGGCTCTCCCGGCGCGGAAGACCCCGCCGGGCATGAGCGCGCGAGAGGTGAACGACCTGGGCGGAAGGCTAAACGTTGTCATCTCGCATAACCATTTCGACCACCTGGATTCCGCCAGCATACGGGATCTTCGCGACGACGCGCGCTTTTTCGTGCCGAAAGGGCTCGGCGGGTATATCCGTTCGCTCGGCAAGAAAGACGTCGTCGAGATGGACTGGTGGGAAGAGCGCGACCTTGGCGGCGACAGGAAGATGGTGTGCCTTCCGATGCAGCACTGGTCGCTCCGCATCGGCCAGGGGCGAAACACCACGCTGTGGGCGAGCTTCCTCATCATCACCCCCGAACGAAAAGTTTACTTCGCGGGCGACAGCGGATACTTCATCGGCTACCGCGAGATCGGACGCCGCTGGCCGCACATCGATTACGTGCTCATGCCGGTTACGGCCTACCATCCGCGCTGGTTCATGCACTACGCGCACATGAACGCCGACGAGGCGCTCGATGCCTTCGCCGATCTGGGCGCGCGGCACTTCATCCCTACCCAGTGGGGGACCTTCCCCCTCGGCGACGAGCCGCCCGGCTATCCCGCGCTCGATCTTCGCAGAAAAATACGCGCGCGGGGTCTGGACGCATCGCGCTTTCACATCATGGACATCGGCGGGATCGTGGAGATGCGGTGAAGGCGCGGATGGCGCGGATGGCGCGGATATCCATCCGCGCTTTCACCGTGCCATCCTCCCGCATATCGGATATATACTACATCGTCGCCTTTGCACCGGCGTAGAACGAGCGTCCGGCGGTCTTGTATCCCGCTACGTTCTGGTAGTCCGCGTCGGTGAGGTTTTCGACGCGGCCGAACACCTGGAAATGATCCGTAATCCAGTACGAGGCGTACAGGTCCAGTCGGTGGTAGTCGTCGAGCGTTACATTATGCGTTGTCCATCCCTCAAACCATACATCGTCGCGCTTGCCGCCGTAGGTGTACGACAGGTTCAGGTTGCCGCCGGGCAGGAAAGCC